>CAQFOZ010000021.1 GCA_948788915.1 uncultured Muribaculaceae bacterium
GCTATATTCCGTACTTCAGATGCTTTTCTTATAGATGAGTTCATACTTTGTGGTATCTCCGGATGTCCGCCTCATCCGGAGATATCAAAAACAGCCTTGGGAGCGGAGGACAGTGTATCATGGCGATATGTGGAGAATGCTTTTGAAGAGGTTGTAAGACTTAGAAATTCAGGATGGAAAATATGTACTCTTGAACAGACCCATAACAGCATTAGTCTTGAAGAATTTGAGGTTAAAAAGGAAACAGGCTATGTAATTGTACTTGGAAACGAAGTGAATGGAGTTGACCAACGCATTGTAGATGAAAGTGACTTTGTGCTGGAAATACCTCAATATGGAGTGAAGCATTCTTTAAATGTTTCTTCAAGCGGTTCCATAGCTTTATGGCATTTTTTCAGGCTTTTGAAACAAAATTAAGACTGCAATTAAATGGCAGTATATTAAGAATTATTAAAACAAAAAAGTAGCTGATTTTTAGGAAAAAGGTAATTGATATGTTAATTTTGTATCATACTTAATCATACAAATAAAAATTATGGCAAAGAAGAAAACAGCGGCTGCCCCTACAGGCAAGATAAATGATAAAGAAGAGAAATTGAAAGCTCTTTCAATGACTATGCAACATCTTGAGAAAGATTTCGGCAGTGGTACAGTGATGCGCCTCGGAGATGATTCAGTACAAGATGTAGAGACCATATCCACAGGGTCAATAGGACTTGACTTCGCACTCGGAGTAGGAGGTCTTCCTCGTGGACGTATAACTGAAATATACGGGCCGGAAGCTTCAGGTAAGACCACACTTGCTATTCATGTGATAGCCGAGGCTCAGAAAAATGGAGGTATATGCGCTATAATAGATGCAGAACATGCGTTTGACCGTTTTTATGCTGAAAAATTGGGAGTGGATGTCAATAATCTCTGGATAGCACAACCTGACAATGGAGAGCAGGCTCTTGAAATTGCAGAGCAGTTGATAAATTCAGGTGCCATAGATGTATTGGTGATAGACTCTGTTGCCGCTCTTACACCGAAAGCAGAGATTGAGGGTGAAATGGGAGATAAAAATATGGGTCTTCATGCCCGTCTGATGTCACAGGCTATGCGTAAACTTACCGGCGCCATATCGAAAACACGTACATGCTGTATTTTTATAAACCAGATAAGGGAGAAAATAGGAGTATCGTTCGGCAATCCGGAGACTACAACAGGTGGTAATGCCCTCAAGTTTTATGCTTCCGTGCGTCTTGACATACGTCCTTCTTCGATGATAAAGAATGGGGAGGATGTATTGGGACGTCTTGTAAAAGTAAAGGTAGTAAAAAATAAGGTAGCGCCTCCTTTCACACGTACTGAATTTGATATAATGTTTGGAAAAGGGATTTCACGTTCAGGCGAGATAGTTGATTATGGGGTAGAATTTGGAGTCATAAAAAAATCTGGAGCATGGTTCTCTTATGCTGATTCAAAACTTGGACAGGGACGTGATGCGGTCAAGAGAGTCATAGAAGAAAATCCAGATCTTGCCGATGAATTGAGTCAGAAGATCACAGCGGCTATGAATGAGGCTAAAAACATTAAAAATGCAGGTAAAAAGAATCCTTTTTTACCTGGATCCGAAAGCCAGCGTGTAGATGACATGGATGATTCAGAGAATTATAGTTCTGACGATGATATGGGAGAAGATATGTTTGGTGAGGAATTCAGCATAGAAGAATAAAACATACTTATATATATTTAAAGCAAGAGAGGCCTTTCTCACGAAGGACCTCTCTTTAAATTAAAATTAGGTTGAATCAAATCATCTTATTCATATTATACTACAAATATTTGGGAGATTACTCCCTTAGCAACTTTAATTTTTTATATGTATAATTTTTTAAATAAGATGTAAGCAACAAAGTATATAATTATCACCTGTGCTGGCAAATTTAAAATAATTTTATAAAACAACCAAACAAAAAATAATATAAATTTAAAAAAATAAAGAAAAATGTATTTTTAGAGTAAAATTAATGCTAAAAACTTGTATAAAAATGAGTATTATAAACCGTATGATAAAATTAAAGTGATATAAATTAAAAAAGTTTAAAAATTAGCTTATATGATATCTTTATGATATTTTTATATATTTTATATAAAGAGGTTAGCTTAGCTTTACACTCTAATTATATTTTAGTAAATTTGTACTTATAAAAAACTTTATCATTTATAAGAATATGATTAGCTCAAAACTTCAAGACGCTATTAATGCGCAGATAAATGCCGAATATTGGTCGGCTTATCTTTATCTTTCTATGGCTATGCATTTTGAAAATGAAGGTCATGCAGGTATAGCCAACTGGTTTAAGATTCAGTTTAAGGAAGAACAGGCACATGCCGAAATATTCATGAATTATCTAAATAGCCGAGGTGGTCGTGTGGAACTTGCTCCTATAGCCGAGGTGCCAGTACAGTGGAATTCTCCGTTGGAGGCTTTTGAGCATACACTTGCTCATGAAGAGAAAGTGACTTCATTGATCAACAATATTTATGCTATTGCAGAGGCTGAACATGATTACGCCACATGCAATAAACTTGATTGGTTTGTAAGTGAACAGGTAGAAGAAGAGGAGACGGCTCGTGGACTCATTGATCGTTTTAAACTCATAGGTGACAATGGTCTTGCACTTTACACAGTAAATCAAGAACTGGCAGCACGTGTATATAATGTTCCGTCACCTTTGGCCGGAAAATAAATATAAAAAATAAAAACATAAAATAACAGCATGTATCTACAATAAATACATGCTGTTATTTTATGTTTTTATTTCTATATATTGTTATGACATTTGCATCCGAATCTGCTGCTTCCGTCAAAACAATGGGTGCATACTTTACATTTAGGCAATCCTATAGCTTTTATTAAAGTTTCTATAGTATTAAATTTAAGGGAAGTTAGACCAAATCTTTCTCTTATTTTTTCTACCATCGCATTATATTGTGGTGAACCTGTTTTGGCATAAAGATCAAGATTTTTATTAGCATCACCTTCAAGTTGTTCAATTATTCTTCTTGTAAGAAGTTCCATATCGCTTTTTGACGATGTAAAACCTATATATCTGCATCCATATATTAAAGGAGGGCATGCAATACGCATATGAACTTCTTTGGCACCGTTAGCATATAATTCCGATACATTATCGTTAAGTTGAGTGCCTCTTACAATTGAATCATCGCAGAAGAGAGCTTTTTTGTCTTTAAGTACTGAAGCATTTGGAATAAGCTTCATTTTTGCGACAAGATTACGCATTGATTGTTCTCCGGGTGTAAAACTTCTTGGCCATGTAGGAGTATATTTTGAAATACAGCGCATGTACGGAACGTTGTGTCCTGCGGCATAACCTAAAGCCATTCCTACTCCTGAATCCGGTATTCCACATGCACAATCGACTTCTGTAGTATCTGTTTTACCCATTTCATATCCCGACTGGAATCTTACTTCTTCAACATTTCTTCCTTCATATGTGGAAGTAGGGAAACCATAATATACCCAAAGAAAAGAACATATTTGCATATCATTGCCCGGAGCTTGCAACACTTCAAAACTGTCGGGTGTGATACATGCAATCTCGCCCGGACCAAGATCGCGTATATGTTCATAACCTAAATTAGGGAAAACTGTGCTTTCTGTTGCGAAAGCATACGCATTTTTTTTACGACCTACGACTACAGGTGTTCGTCCCAGACGGTCACGGGCAGCTATGATTCTGTCCGGCGTGAGAATTAGAATTGAAGCGGATCCTTCTATCAGATCAAAGACATGGTTTATACCGTCTATAAATGAATCGCAACTGTTTATAAGAAGAGATATAAGTTCTGTCTGATTTGTTTTGCCTGAAGAGAGTTCTCCAAAATGGACACCTTTTTCAAGCAACATCTTTTCAAGAACAGGAAGATTTGTTATGTGTGCTACGGATACAATAGCGAATTTCCCTAAATGAGAGTTTATTACTATAGGTTGAGGATCTGTATCCGAAATTACCCCTATTCCGAGATTACCCTTGAATTTAGGCAATTCTTTTTCGAATTTAGTACGGAAATAGGATTGTTCAAGACTATGGATAGAACGGCAGAAAACACTTTCTTCAATATTGAAAGTAGCCATGCCTGCGCGACGTGTTCCCAGGTGGGAATGATAGTCAACTCCGTAAAATAGATCGGTGCGGCATCCATTTTTGTTTGCCACTCCCATTATACCTCCCATATTGGAATATATTTAAGTTAAAAAAGAAAGTGCAAAATTAATAAAAAAGGTCTGTTTATGCTGTATAATCACGTAAAAATAGAATAAAAAACACTCCTTGCATAATTTTGTAAAGAGTGTTTTGAATATAAAAATAAGTATCATTAATAATTTCCGTCGTAGAATGTCCGGTACTTTCCGCGTCTTGGAGCCCCCGGTTCATCAGGTTTAAAGCCGGGATGCTGATCTACACGCTCTTTCATACGTTTATACAGATCTTTAACCTCTTTAGAACATTTCTTGATGTCTACAGGATTTTGTTCTTTCGGATCAAGAGCGTAATTGTAGAAACGTCCGTCGGAATAATATTTCCATTCTTTTGAATATGCACATCGCGCTGCCTGAGGCCATGGACGACGGGGGAATAAAGGATTAAAATGCATCAATGTATATTCACGTTCCAAAGGCTTTTCACCGCAAAGTTCAGGATATAGAGATATACCTTCCGTATTCCATTCTTCAGGTATATCCACTCCCATAGCATCGGCTAAAGTAGGCATGAAATCTATGAGATCGACAAGTCTGTCACTGACTTTTCCACTTTTTATTTTGTCTCCCCATGATATAACAAGAGGCACGGCTGTGCCATTGCATTTAGGCGAACCTTTGCCTCCCTGCACTTCAGATCCATCTTTCATTTTTGATGTTATCTTGGGTGTGGTGCCATTGTCTCCGAGAAATATAAGGATAGTATTATCCATTATTCCTTTGCTTTCAAGTTTGTCAACTATCGGTCCTACTTGCTTATCCAGATAGGCCACCATATCAGGAAAATGTTTTGTATCTGATGTGAATCGGGTGGACAGATCCTGATCCCATGATTCGGAATCGGGTGTTGCTACATGTGGAGTGTGTACAAGTGGGGTAGGATAATATAAAAAGAATGGTTTGCCCGCATCAACCTGCCTGTCTATAAAATCGCACGCATAACGCATAACATCGTCAGGACCATAATATGAGAAGTCGTACCGTCCGTTGTTGTCAAGGTATGAGAACGCATATCGGTCTGTGGATCTTTCGCCCACTAATTCTTTATATATCTCGAGTTGCGACAGACAATATTCGTCAAATCCGAGTTTTCGTACCATATCACGGGAAGTGCCGAGTTGCCATTTGCCTGTGATTGCCGTTGCATATCCGGCTTTTTTTGCAAGATGAGCAAAAGTATTCTCATCATCGTTCATATAACCGAAATTGACGTAATTTCGGTCATTGTACAGTCCTGTCATAAGTTGTACACGGGTACAGGTGCTAAGAGGCATTGAATGCATATTTTCAAATCTGATGCCACGTTTTGACAGAGAATCGATGCAAGGTGTGCTGTAGCTTGCACCTCCATAGCAACCAAAACACTCTTTCCCTATGTCGTCTGCCAATATAAGCACAATATTTGGGTGTGTGTTGTTTTTATCTTGGGCACCATATAAATTTGGTGCCGATGCGGAAAGAGCCATTAGGCCTAATCCGATGTTATGTAATTGATAATTCATGATGAATGATTAAAATGTTATGCAAATGTATAATATAAAAAGAAAATACAAATAAATTTTCTTATATTTGAATAAATTATTATAACCACTATACAGTTTCTTATTTATCATATATCCAGGGGTTTAAAATATAATTGTGTATTATGGACAATATGTTGCAAACGATTGCAGGACAAATCACTTCACTTGAAGTGAATATGTATAACTGTATGTTCAGACTTTTGCTGAGCATGGTGTTGGGTATGATCGTAGGTGCTGAACGAAAGCGCAAGGGACAGATAGCCGGTATCAGAACATTCGCGCTTATTTCAATGGGAGCATGCCTTGCAATGCTTCTTTCCATTTATGTACCACAGGCTTATCTTGGTTTGAAAAACGGAGATCCGGGCAGAATTGCAGCGCAGGTAATAACCGGCATAGGTTTTCTTGGCGGTGGTGCGATGATACACATGAAAGGTGCTGTAAGAGGTCTGACAACTGCTGCAGGCATATGGATGACGGCTATTATAGGGATGGCTGTGGGAATAGGAATGTATATGTGTTCTATAGGCGCAACATTGCTTATACTTTTGACATTAGTCACATTTGAACAATACGAAAAACGTCGTAAATTAGGTCAGGAATCTAAAGTGATAAATGTGACGGTTTCAGAAATAGTAAAAGATCTTCAGCCGTATAAAGAAGTTTTCGCTAAATATAAAGTGCATTTGTCCACTTACTATCTTGAGTATGACTATGACCAACAGCGTACGGATCTTAATTTTGTTGTTTTGGCACATGCTTACGAAAATCTTCTGCCACTGTTGAATGAACTTTCTACAATAAGTACTACCAATAAACTTACGCTGACAAGTCAGATAGATATTTAGCAATGTCTATCGTCTCATGGATTATAAAGCAGAAAATAAAAAATGGTGGTGTTCAGAATTTTGAACATCACCATTTTCATCACTTATTAAAATAAATTATTTTACCATAATCTTACGTGTAGTTCCGTCAGACATTTTCACAATGTTCAGACCTTTTACAGGAGTATTGGACATTATTCCTGATGGTTGTACATACATCACCGGTACAGCATCGGCATTTTCTGTTATATTTTCAACGTTGGATGAACCGCTTCCGGCGGGCATAAATATGACCTGACCGAGAGTGGAACTATCCACCGAATGGAATATACGTTTCTCTATTTCTTCGGCAGTCTGCTGTTCACATCCCCATGTGTTGCCTTGGGCATAAAGAGTCAATGCAGTATTATTGTATAGATCATAGGGTATGGAAGGATCGAATGCTGTTTCAGCTCCGGACGGAGCTGTGCCGCAGTTGCCGTTGTTTTTAAATATGTTTTGTCCCGGATTGTAGTCAGCATCAGTTTCTGTGACATCTGTTATATGTCCCATATTGGCGATAGTCTTACCGATAATAGTGGCTCCCCACAGGCATCCCTCAAATCGGTTTCCTTCAACATAAACACGTGTTGGATGTTCTTCTGATGTGGAATTTACAGTTAGTCCGGAACCTCCGTTCATTGCGTTGGTTTCGTAATGACAGTCAATTACAGTGTTGCCTTTTACGCGAATGTCCATGTAATTGCCGAGTATATTGATACCATAACGGCTGTTGTCCATATAATTGTCTTCGATGAAAATTTTATGATCACCGATCATAGACATCATGTTTGAAACAGACAGAGCTCCGGGACGAGTGCGTTTGCCTCCAAAAATTTTGTTTCGGCGGATTATCACAGGTCCGTTATCAGCGGCAGGTGTCTGGTTGATTACAGGATAGTTGCGGTTAGCTGTTGAGCAATCTTCCATAATATTGTCTTCTATGGTCACACCGGCCGCTACATTTGCGCCTGAAGCGACAGCAGCGCAAGTGGAACGAACAAAATAACAGTTGCGGACAACATTGTTTATGCTGTTTCCTACAAAATCAATTGCGGCATGGCCAATTTTGTCGTTATGTTCGAAGAAAGTGCAGTTTTCCACTGTCACACCATATGGCCCACCGATTTTGACACCGGCTCCTTCAAAGCGAACATGTTTCAGTTCTATACTTTTGTCTGTTTCTGTGAGATGAAACCCCTTTGGCTTTACTGCACCGAGTGGTACAACAGTCGCTGTGTCGGGAGTAAGCTTGCTGTTTGAGCCGTAAATACGTATAAGTACATCGGCACCCATCTGAAGAGTCACGCCATTGGTAAGAGCAATACCATCTTTAGCTTTGACATCAATGTCGTTTACGATAGAAAATGTGTTTGCGTCAATCTGTGTGACACCGGTTCCTTCAATCTTTGCAAGATCGGCAAAGGTGTAAATCACGCCTGTGTCGGGGGTAGTGTACACTTCATTTTTTGCATAGGCAGTCACAGTCACGCACAATACAAGAGCAGGTAAAAGTTTTTTCATATAAAAATAATTTGGTTTGTCCGGTAAAGTTAAGAAGAATGATTTTAAATTACAATTTTTTATTCAAATTGGGTATAAATAATCATTATTATAATTTATAGATTATTATTTTTATATATTTTATACAAAACTGAAATTAATTATGTCATATGAAAAAATAAACCATACGGATATACACTGATTATATTTGTGTATTATCCGTATGGGAAATATATATAATACCTGCTAAAAAATCAGTTTTTATTATTTGGATTCATATGGTCCATGTATAGATTTAACGCGATAAATCATATCGTTGTCGTCAAGCACATAAACATAGTAGGAATTTCCACCGGGAGATACGCGAACCACTATGTGACCGTTGCAGCCTGCTATTTTTGAAGCTATGTCGGGATAGTTCTTTTCCTGGTTTGGATGAAGATTGGTAGTGAAGAAATTTTTTTCCCATGTATAGGTGTTGTTATCGAAAATTCCTGTTGTGATTGAACTCAACAAAGGATAGTCAGGCTGATAATCCGAGAAATTCTGATTCACAATCACTCTTGGAGCAAATTCATTTTTCTGCATTCCTGATCCCCAGGAGTTTGCGCTTAGATGGTGATGTGCTTTAAACACTTCAAATCCATTGATGGGTATAGCGGTTTTAATGTAGTTTGATACAGCATTTTGTGGTGCGCTTACAAGATCACCGCAAGCTATATAGTCGAATTTGCCATAACGTATGTGAAAACCGCATGATGAAGGGTTTCCACCGGTTTTAGAGTAATTCACTATTTTTCCACCTGTTGAACTGGCATCATCTACTACCCAGGCATTGCCGTTTCCGCAAATGTTTAAAATAGAGAAATTCTTGTATTTGTCGGCATCGTTGAGCAGTGTAATCTGGTTTTTACCGACTTCAAAACGCATACCGTCAAATTTTTTGTTTGCAATTCCCCACTTTATGAATTTTATATATTCATCTGCAAAACCGCTGTCTATAGGAGGGAGATCTTTATCATCCTTGTATGTAGGAAATCCGCGATCTATCACATGATTAAAAGGTATTTCATTAAACAGTGCTGTTATACCCGAAAGTTTATATCCGTTCTCCGATGTTTCTGTAGCCATATTCGGTGAGCCGATATGGTCTATATGAAAGTGGCTTGCCATAAAATAATCGAAAGCCTTTTTGCCGGCAGGCAGGAAGTGACGTATATATGTAGCGTCTGTAATATATGGACGGGTATTAGCATTCGGTTTTTGAGGCACACTTGTCACCTGAGTCTCTGTCTCGCCTGCATCGACAAGCAGTGTGGTTCCGTCCGGAAGGATATAGAATATACATTCCCCACGTCCTGAATTTATAAGATGTATGTCAAGACAACCTTCTGCCCAGCGCGGTAAAACCTGTCCGATACTTGCATCAGGTAATTCTCCTTTCTCTTCTTCATGCTTTGCATTAAGGTCATCTTCCCATGGCATTTTTATATGCTCTTCGGAACATGATACCATAGTTCCGGCTATTGTCAAAGCTGATATAAATATTGATAGTTTATTCATTATTGTAATAATTACGAATATTTAAAGTTACTTCTTATTTTTTACATTTGAATGGTCCGTCGATACTTTTAACACGATAAGCGTTATCAGTATCATCGAGCATTATTACATAAAATTCTTTTCCTCCAGGCATCACTCTTACTACCACATGACCTCCGATTCCCGCACAATTCTTGTACACCTCCGGATTTGCTTCGAGAAGCGAATTGTCTATATTGGTGAAATATTGACGAGTTTTTCCGGTAGCAATTCTTTGTATAATGTCCTGATCGGGTTGTATTACGCGTACATAGAAACTCTGAGTCACCATTACCTGTGGTTTAAGAATTGCCATGGTTGTCTCAGTCATTGTACCTGGAGACAGGTGGTGGTTGCTTTTTGTGGCTTCAATTTCTTTTCCTACAGCTTCCGCCAATGTTTTTTGAGAATCAGTGCTTCCTCCGTTGAGATCGCCGGCTGTCAGATAGTCGAAATCTCCATATGAGAGAAGGAAACCGCAAGAAGCACCGTTTTCCCTTATTTTGCCAGGTTCATAGCAATTGAAAGACTTGCCGTCTTTCCATACATATCCGTTGGCGCAAAGATTTTTGATCTTGCACGAAGGATATTTCTGGGGATTATATTGCATTGAAATCTGGTCTTCGCTTCCGAGCTTAAGAGCTTCAGCCTTCAATGTACCTTTATTTACATGACATTCAAGAAATTTACGGTAGTTTGCCAAAGATTTCTCACTGCGAGCCTTTACATCTATCGCATCAAAATCAGGATATGCCCGGTCTATAATCGTCCGGAAAGGGATACGGTCATAAAGTGCAGTCAATCCGGATTCTATATAGTTTCCTTTTGGCGACAATGAATACTCCGGTTCCATTTGTCCCATATGATCCATGTGATAATGACTCAGCATAAAATAATCTATGGAATCCTTTCGCGGAGAGAAATGACGGATATAGTTTGCATATGTGTCCGCAGGACGAGTGAATTCATTGGGACGCTGTGCGTCGTTCTGCATGTTTTTTGACTGATGGATGAATTCTCCGGCATCGACCACCATAGTGGTGCCGTCGGGAAGAATGAAAAAAGTGCATTCGCCCCGGGCTGTGTTCACTGCGTGTATGTCGAGCATACCTTCCTGCCAGAAAGGTAGAGTCTCACCCTGTTTCGCTATATTTTTGCTGCCGGAGGCATTCCCCGAAAGGAATGCTCCAACTAACAAAAATAACATCTTGGCTTTTTTCATTTGCCTATATGTCTGTCTTATTTATATACAATTATTATTTTACATACACCGGACGTAGGCAAAAACCGGCTTTGGCATCGAAAGCTTTGTTCCAGTAAGGATATCTGACTCCGGCATTGGCAATAGAGAGAACGAATCCATAACACGGTTCCGTTGCACCATCACCGGTTATGACTTCTGATCCCCAGTATACACCTTGTGTGCCTTGTACATTAACATTAAAGTCGGAGGCATTATACCGTCTGCCGGCTTTTGGCAGGAAGAGACCTTTCTTGAGTTCTTCCGGTGTCATTTCAACAACATCTTCGTTGATTGTCGGAGCTTCTCCTTCTTTAGGATCGAAGAAAAGGAAGCCGGTAACATATTTGCCTTCGCCGACTTTAACTGAAACATACTGGCGCGATGCCTTGGTGGTAAGGTTATCAAAATCCTGTTTTGTTGGCATGCGATATTTACCTTTTGATGCCCAGAATGCGAGGTCTCCGTATCTGGCGGTGCCAAAATCTGTTGTTGCCACAGTACATGCCTGATCTGTAAAGAG
The DNA here is from genome assembly GCA_948788915.1 of uncultured Muribaculaceae bacterium. Classification (GTDB taxonomy): domain Bacteria; phylum Bacteroidota; class Bacteroidia; order Bacteroidales; family Muribaculaceae; genus Lepagella. The sequence continues at coordinate 11,507 of CAQFOZ010000021.1, forward strand.
TTTACCTGATATGTCTGTGCCAACGGCAGCAGTTGCCGATGAGTTGGGATCCTTACTGAAAGGATCTGCGATACCACCCCAGTTGAAGTGGTCGTACTGAGGGGTATAGGCACTTGGACTGAATGTAACCGCTTTATTTACACCTGCCATGTTCTCGTAGTTGACAAACATGTATTGCTCCGGAGCAATACGCCAGTTAGTCTGGAAACCATCCTGGGTTGCATTTTCAATATACTGCAAGTTGCCTGTAGCCCAATATGTGTCGGCAACAAGAATAGTTCCCTCTATAACAGGTTTGACGGTTGATACTTTCGGCATTTCAGCTTCCAGAGAACGTAAACCTCCACGTTGTGCATTGAAGGTGGAAGAAAGAATTTCCTTTTCACATAAAAGATTATTGTCGGAATCAAAAGCCTCTAATTTCAGGCTTTCATATTCTCCTACCGGGATTGAGAATGTTGTCGATATTGTAGCGTCTTTACGTTCAGGAAGATTTATGGTCAATATCTCAGATCCTGTTTTTGCCTGAAGTCCGTTCTCAAGGCCATCTTCGAAATTTACTGTATAATTTCCTGAAAGAGCTTTTTCGGAGCTAAGTACGAGTTTGGAAGTCGCGGTGTTTACTTCCGTTACTTTCAATGTAACATAAGACATCAGTTGTTTGAAAGCTATTTCTGGTGAATTGTTTATCGGCGCTATCATAAGCGAACAGCTTCCGTAGGAATTGGGGGCAATCTCGGACGGAAGATTTATGGAAAGCTCTTTTCCAATTACCGACACATTGGTAGGGTGCACGGCATATTCGCCTAATGTTTTACCCTCAGGTATAGTTCCTGAGAATATTGCTTTTCTTGTATCACCTGTTCCATCCAGGGGCAGGACGGCAACAGTACCGTCGGTACATACCAGTCCTATAGCATCTTCGCCAAGCCAGCGGGCTTCTCCTGTATTTATCAGTGAAGCTCGTGTTGAGCCACAATTCTCTATAGAGGCCATAAATCTGACATCACCGGTAGTAGAGAACTTCAGACCGGGATCATATACCTCTTCCTTATCACTGCATGAAGCCAAGGCGGCAACTGCCAGTATAAAGAATATGTTATGTTTTAGTTTCATATTTTTTATTGCTTGATTAGTAGCCCGGATATTAATAGCCGGGGTTATTGTTTGATAAACCGATCAGAGGATTTGTTACCATTTCGCTGTAAGGGAAAGGCCAAAGCTCATCCTTACCGAGTACGAATTTACGGGTTGTGTGCAGACGGGCATCGAATTTCTTGCCGTCAAAAGTAGATGTTCCGTCATGTGTAACAGTCCAGTTTTTATCAATAATAGGTTTGGCGTTGGTTACAGTTTTGTTGTATGCTATTGCATATTGCGGACCGTTTATTGCCTTATACGCAACAGGAGTTTCACCGTCATCTTCTTTCCAACGGCGGATATCGAACCAACGGAAACCTTCACAGCATAATTCCACTTTGCGTTCATACCGGAGTGCGGAACGAAGTTCATCTCTGTCTGTAGATGTCACTTCCGGCATTTTTACTCTCGCACGTACACGGTTGATATTTGCACGGGCTTTGGCAAGATTGCCTCCGTCCATTTCAATATTTGCTTCAGCGTTGATAAGAAGTACTTCCGCGAGCCTGATCAGAGGCACATCCAGTTCGTCTTCATAACTTGTGCCGGTTATAGTACTGTAATATGCAGGATCCGTGTATTTTCTCCACAAAAAGCTGCCGGGACCTTTTGTGCCGTTAGGGCCGTATTCACTCTTGTTTCCGGTAACGTCTCCATTGCTGACAGCTTTTCCTGTATGGTAATCCATTACAGTCTTGTCTGCCGGATCAATGGAGAACTGCACTCCCATGACACGTGAGCCGGAACGGGCGCAATAGAGATCAAGACGCGGATCGCGGTTTTTCCATGGATCCTGCCAATCGTATAGAGGTGATTCAGTGATTGCTTTTCCATCTGTACACTGGAAAGTCTGCATCAAGGCAAGAGATGGCCCTGCGCCGGCGGCTCCGTTGTGTACACGTGAAGCAAAGGTATAGATTCCGGTGTGGGTGTTGGCAGCTGCCAGACGGTTATATTCCATGCTCCATATCCATTCTTTTGAGCCTTGTTCGGCTGCGAAACCGAAAAGAGGAGTACAGTCCGGTTCCCCTTCTACGTGGGTAGGATAATAAGTGACATCCAGTGGTGTCAGGTCATGGATGCCCTCTGCGAGTGTAAGTGCTTTTTCAGAGTATTTGGCTGCATCGGCATAATAGCCCCACTCAAGGCATATTCTGGATTTAAGGGCGTATGCGGCTATCCGTCCTATACGGACCATACCCCATTCCGATTTGTCCCATGCAACCGGCAGTTTGTCAAGAAGGTCGTCATTCATCTCTGACAATACCCACTCTATTATCTCTTTTTTAGATACTCGTGGATAGGCATAGTCGTTAAGGTTCAGACAGTGGTCTATTTTAGGTACGTCACCGTACATTTTGCAAGCCCAGTCGTAAAAATATGCCCTAAGACACAGACACTCCGCTTTTAACTGATAGTATTGTTCATCGGAAGTCTTGGATCTGATGTTGTCAAGATTGTCATAAACAAGATGTACACGACCCAAACCTTTGTATATGCGAGCATAGAAATTCTCTACATGTCCGTAGGAGGATGTTATGGTTGACAGAGTAAAATCGGGCCAGTTGGAAAGTGCGGTTCGTGTGGCTCCAATATCAGTCAGCTGGTCGAGCCAACGGTTCGGACCGGGCTCATATTGCATTATGTTGTTGGGCAGAGCCTTGTAGGCGGCAAGTAACCCAGATTCCGCTTCTTCCGCACTTGCCGGGAATGAAGACGTTGAAGGTCCTGTAAGCGGCTCGCGGTCAAGAGAGCAAGAAGCTAATGCTGTTGCCAGAAATAGTGCAGATATATATTTTATCTTTAGTTTCATGTTTGCTGTTATTAAAATTGAACTTCAACTCCGAATGTGTAAGTGCTTACAAGTGGATAATTGCTTCCTATTGAACCGGTTGTGGCTCCCTGTGCACCGCTTTGGTATGAAATTTCCGGATCGTAGCCGTTGTAAAATTTTGTTATTGTGAAAAGGTTTGTGGCATTTCCGTATATCATCACACCTTTAAGTTTTGTCGGTTTCAATATCTTTTTAGGCAAAGAATAGCTCAACTGGATATTTTTAAGACGGAAATATGATGCATCCGCCATCCAGAACGTTGAAACCTTTGTATTGAGATTACTTGTGTAAGATAAACGGGGATATTTTGCATTTGGATTCTGTTCAGTCCAGTTGTCGAGATGACATTTTTGGAATGTACCGCCGCTTACACTTGGTTGAGTATAAGCTCCGCTCATGTATGCATCAGCTTTGCCTACCCCCTGGAACTGTGCCGAGAGGTTGATTCCCTTCCAGCCAAGGTTCAAAGTCAGGCCGTAAGTATATCTCGGAATCAGAGAACCGAGAATCTGTTTGTCGGCATCTGTGATTTTACCGTCTTTGTTATAATCTTCATAAACCAGGTCTCCCGGATGAGTCTCGATACCGAATTGCGGGCAATTTGCGTTCATCCAGTCGGCTTGTTCCTGGGTCTGCACCATACCCAGACACTTGAGAAGGTAAAGTGAGTTTATTGAAGAACCCTCCTGGTTGCGTATAACACCGCTTGTTCCGTAGGTGCCCTTCATATCTACGATTTTGTTGATTACATCAGAAAGGTTGGCATTGACACTGAAATTGAAGTCTCCGAAATTATGGCGGTAGCCGAGTGCGATTTCCCAGCCTTTATTTGTAACTACACCTGCGTTCTGGTATGGTGCGCCCAAGCCTATTGTGGAAGGTATGTCAAGTTCCATAAGAATACCTTTGGTTTTCTTGAAATAGTAATCTGCCACGATGGTAAAGGAGTTCCACAAGGTTGCGTCAATACCGATATCGGTCATGCGGGTGGTTTCCCATGTGATATCTTCATTGGCAAGAGAGTTCTGTGCCACTATAGGATGAACTTTACCTCCGGCGGAAATAGAGCTTATCGTGAGGTTTTGGGAAGCAGGATAATATGAATTTATATTCTGGTTACCCAGTGTTCCGTGTGATGCGCGTAATTTGAATTCACTGAGCACTTGGGTCACCGGTTCCATAAATTTCTCTTCGGTCAGACGCCAAGCTGCCGAGAAAGAGGGGAACAGACCCCAGCGGTGTTTCTTTACAAAACGTGAAGAACCGTCGTAACGCAAATTTGCCTCGAAAAGGTAACGGTTGTCGAAATTATAGTTTACACGTCCGAAGTATGACATCAGAGACATCTGGTTTCGGGTGCCCTCATTGTCTTTGAATTCATTGTCTCCTCCGGCATTTATTACTTCATAGTCTGGATAGGCAAAGCTGTTGCGGTACGCACCGAGGCTGTAATAGTCATAATTTTCGTATGAACATCCCAAAAGCAGACGCAATTCATGTTTGCCGAAATCCTTGTTGGCTTGAAGAGTGGCATGATAATAACCGTTGTATGCGAAAGATACGGTTTCTTTGAGAGAGTTGTATTCTGCGTTTGATATAGGAGACACATTACCGTATGGGTCGGAATGATATTCTACCAGATCTATAAATCTGTGGGTTTTCACACCGGTAAGTTGCGGTGCTACCTTAAGTTCCACATTAAGCCATTTCAGCGGTTTTATCTCCAGGGATGCCGCTCCTTTGAGCACACCGTTTTGACGGATATTGTTTCCGCCCACACCGGTTTCAATCATAGGAAGCGGGTTTGTGGTTCCCCCGGTAAAAGGTGCGTAGCTGCCGTCGCTCCACTGTGCGAGCATAATCGGGTCTTTGGCATTCATGAAAGAAAAGACGGTTCCTTGAAAGGGATTGGTGTTGCGCCTGGCATACGTTCCTGCGATATCCAGACGGAAATTGAAAAGTTCGTTGATTTTAACATCCATATTGTTACGGATATTAAAACGCTGGTAATCGGAGTTTTTGATAATACCGTTCTGTTGCAGATAACCGAAAGAGGTCATGGAGCGTATCTTTTCAGAACCAGCGTTCATCGATATTACATGGTTTTGAGTGAATCCGTTGCCGTTCATCAGCCTTTTCTGCCAGTCTATGATCGGATATGCGTCCGGATCAAGATAATTGTTTTTGCGATAGTTTGCGATATATTCATCGGTATAGATTGAAGTGGCGCCATCGTTTTCTGTAGACAGGCGCGCAAGACGCATATAGTCTTCAGGGCCAACAACGTCGGGATATACCACTGGTTTTTGCCAGCCGACATATCCCCGGTATGTGAGTCCGAAAGAGCCTTTCTGGGCACGTTTGGTGGTAATCAGGATCACACCGTTTGCCGCGCGGCTACCGTATATAGCGGAAGAAGCGGCATCTTTCAGCACAGAAATCTGATCGATCTGGGAAGCGTCTACCGAGTTCATGTCTCCTTCCACACCGTCTATCAATACAAGAGGAGAACAGTCGGAGCCTCCGAAAGATCCGATACCGCGGATCTGGATATTGGCACCGTCTGCACCGGGAGCGCCACCTGCTGTGGTTACTGTCACACCTGAGGCCATACCCTGAAGTGCCGTGGAAAGCTGGGTGATCGGACGGCTGTTGAATTCGGATGTGGATACTGCGGAAACTGAACCGGTAAGGTTAACTTTTTTCTGGGTGCCGTAACCTATAACTACAACCTCATCAAGTTGCTCTGAATTGTCTTTGAGGCGAATGAGCAGATCTATATCTTTTCCTGGCTTTATTCTGGCAGTTTCATATCCGATAAAGGATACCGCAAGTTCTTTATTGGGATTTGTTTTCAATTCAAACTTTCCGTCTATGTCTGTCATTACGGCATTGTTTCCCGATCCGCGCACTGTGGCTCCGATCATCGGTTCTCCGTTTTGATCTATGACAGTTCCCGTCACAGTCTTCAGGTCTTCCGGGTTTTCTTTAGCAGAAGCTGTGTTTTTGTTTTCTCTGGAAGCACGGGTGATGACGATAGATTTTGCCGAAACAATATTGTAAGCAAGATTCTTTTTCGGCAGAACTGAGTTTAGAATTTTCTCTACACCGGCATTTTTCATGCTGATGGTTACATCCCTTTTGGAATCGATCACATCCGAACGGTATGAGAAACGATAGGATGTCTGTTGTTCAATCTGGCTGAACAATTGCGACAACGTGGCATTGTTAAGATTAACTGTCACCCCTGTTGTCTGCGATAAAGCGCTGAATGATATGCAAAATAGCGTTATCATTAGGCTTAGTCGCCTGAAAAATTTGGAAAGTGGCATAAATAATATTTAGGTTAGTTAGATTTTCAGGTATAATGCGTCTATATAAAATAGACAACTCAGAAAAGGATTTGTACCATTATTTTTTTGTGGCAAATAAAATCACATTTTCTTTTTGTGTACATTGTAAACCGAAACTCAATTCAAGAATTCTGATAGCTTCCGGAAGATTGCTGTTGGGCAAAGTGCCGGTGAAGGGAATGCTTTCCAGTTCTGGATTCTCAAACTCAATATTTGTATTGAAATTATATTCAAGATATTTTGCAACTTCTTTCAAATTCTGGTTTATGAAAATGAACTCACCTTGCTTCCATGCTGTAATTAAATTTGAGTCTTTGTTTTCTTCACGTATAAAGCCGGTTCCATCGGCATCGAGACTGGCAAATTCTCCCGGTTTCATATCGATGCTGTATCCGGACGCAACGGATTTGAATTCCACATTTCCCGATTCGAGATACAACGAGGCTGCTCTGTCCTTTTCTCTGGAAAGAAGGTTAAAGGTGGTTCCTTTCACATTGACGCTGACCAGGGATGTATGTACGATGAATTTCTTACTGTCAGACTTTGCTATCGTGAAGAAACCTTCTCCCTCGAAAGTGACGGATCTTGTGTCTCCGGTAAAATCTTCAGGTTTGTAAGATAGACTTGAGTTGCTGTTCAGAGATATTACCGAGCCGTCCGGAAGGGTAACTGATGCGCGTTCTCCCGATCCTCCTGTTGTCACAACTATATCTTGTGAGGATAATACATTTGTGCGGTTCCACAATAGAATTGTAGAAAACAGGAGAATAGAAAGAAGTACGGCGGCAGATGAAAGAAAAACTCTTCTCCATCTTTTGCTTTTCTGTTCTTCCTTGGGAGAGGTAAAAAAATTATCCCAATCTTTCTTAAAAGATTCAGAGAGTTCTTGCTCCGGTATTTGTCTGAGATTTTCAAGCTCTTCCAGATTGATTCGCTCCGAGAGATATTTTTTCAATAGATTGTTCATGACTGGCTGGTATACATTTGTAATAGAACAGGGAATTCAAGTAGGGCAGAGGAGGTTATCACTCCGGTTGTCACTATACTCAAGAAATCTTTTATAAATGAGCGGAGTTCTTTTACTCCGATAGATAACTGGTTTTTAACCGTCTGTTCTTTAAGTGAAAGAATATCAGCTATTTCTTTATTGTTGAATCCTTCCAATTTTGACAGTTTCACTACTTTGGCACGTGTAGGAGGCATCCGGTCAATAAACAGTTTTATTGAAGAGAGGAAATTAGAGTATTCGAGAGGATCGTGGTTTCCCGAAGAGGGAAGAGTGTCAACATATCTGACATAATCTTCGAAAACGGGAGAATTGATTGTTTTGTTAAAAGCGTTTATAAGAAGGTGGGAGGCGATGGTGAACAGCAGGGAATTGACAGTGTTTGTCTGTCTGATATTTTCACGTTCATTCCATAACCGAATGAAAACCTCCTGGGTTATATCTTCTGCGGTGATTTCATTTTTAGTCCATCTCAGAGAGAATGCGCGTATGCGGGGGGCATAGATGGCATACAGTTTTGTGAATGCCATCTTGGACCCTTTTTTAAGGGCTTCTATCAGCTTGTTTTCGTCACTCTGCTCCATAATGTAGAACTCAAAATTAATACTTTATGAGCGTTTGTGAAAGATGTTATATAACATATGATTTTTTTGGTACGTTTATAAATTTGAATTGTCTTATTTCAAATAAACAGTTTTTTTAAGATTGACAAGATGAGTCCATATTTATTGGTTTCAAGGTTGTGTCATTGAAAAATTTGTAGTATCTTCGCGTTACTTATCTTGCACTTTATGACATATAAATAGTCAGAGCGCAAAATTTAACAGGCTTTAAACAGCGTTAACCGGAATAAATAAAGACTATTATATAAATAGTGTTTAAATATTTATAATTAAAACCTAACAACATGAAAAAATTTTACTTGACGATGGCAGCAATGCTGCTCAGTGGCTCGGCAACAGTTGTTGCCCAAAGCTATCACGGTTTTTATCGTCCGTTTACCGAGGCGTTTGTAAAAAACGGTAAGAACGGAACAGATCTTGAAGAATACTGGGATCCTGTTCATATTGCAAACGAAAGCAAGAAAGACCAAACTCAAAAAGTTTTCTGGCTTGAAACGGCATATCATCCCGATTATAAGTTTACAGTTAGCCATACAGATTTGGGTTCTTGGATTGAACTCAGCTCAAAAGATACTCAGTCGGATATCAGCCCAACAGAAGATAAGCTTCAGTTGGCACTCGACGGCGGGAAGCATGATGGTGCCATATTGGAAAAAACTTATAAAAATCTTATGGCATGGGTGACAGTTCCTTCACAATATTATAAGGCTGGTCAATTGACAGCAGTTCCTTCAACAGGATCTGTACGTTTCCGCATTGCCTCTGGTGGTGAACCTAACCGTATGGGCGATCAGGATAATTTCAATATATTGGGTTTGAATGGTTTTTATTTTACTGTTTGTGCTCCTGCCGGTGTTACTGTAGAATCTGCAATTGTTTCAGCCAATGGTACTCAGGATATGGAAGACGGCAATGGCGCATGCTTCCATACACCATATTTGAAAATGGGTGCTGTACCTGAAGGCAATAAAGTTGTGGATATGACAATGACAAAAGATCCTCAGCAGTGGGAAGGCGGAAAGGTATTGTTTACATTCAAACGTCCGAATAAAGGTGCCGGTGGTGCGGACATCTATGGTTATCCTGTGAAATACTTTGATATTGTATTCCGTGGTGTTAAGGCAGGTGACGTAATTGGTCTTGGTAACTATCAGACACTTCATGCCGGTTATACTCCTGTTTCTGGCAAGGATGCAGGCGCTGGTATCGACGGTGCAGGTGTTGGCGAGATGATCGTTGACGAGAACGCTCCTGTTGAATATTTCAACCTTCAGGGTGTGAAGATAGCGGAGCCTGCAAACGGTATCTTTATCCGTCGCCAGGGTGCTAAAGTGGAAAAAGTAATGGTGAAATAAGAAAAGTTTTGTTTTACACGGCTTTGTCCGGTAAAAGTAATCGGCTGCGTCATGAAAACTTGACGCAGCCGAAATTGTTTTTAGAGATTTTAGAGTCTTTAAGGACTTTAAAGACTTTAAGGACCCTGTAGTCCTTTAGATTGACAGGGACAGTCCGCAGGTGAAAGAGCGGGGAGTGGTGGGTCCGTAGATGTAGCCCGAGTCGCGTTGCGCTCCTAAGTCGAAGTCGCGCTGATAGGAGTTGAAGATATTGGTTATTCCTGCGGTGACATCTATATCAATCTTTTTGAATATCCTGAAGCAGTATGCGAATTTGAGGGAGGCATCGAAAAACGATTGTGTGCGCACTGCAAGATCTATGTCCGTACCGGATCCGACGAGGTGCTGTACTGTCATAGGACCTGTCGCTGTACCGTTAAGAATAGCTTTCAGGCGGGGAATTATTTCCCAGTTTACAGTAAAGTAGCCATAGACATCGGGGGTGCGGAACAATCTTTTTTCTGCCGGTACATTAGGATTATCACTCCATACTTCCGGTTTTTTGTATCTGCTCCGTTGCAGGGTCACGCCACCTTGTATGTCGAAGTGTGAGGAGAAAAATGCTTTGGCTTCCAGATTAAGTCCGAGAACAGTTGCTCCTGAACCGTTATAGCGTTCAAGAACGGCATTGCCGTTGGAATCAAGATCGTCGAGCTGACGGAGCGCGAACACGTCACTTAGATCTGTGAAAAATCCTTCCACAAGGAAGTTTGTCTGCACGTTTCCGAACGTGAAATAAAAATCTCCTGATGCGCTTACGCTTTGAGAACTTTCCTGCTTAAGATTTGGTGCGAGAACTGTGATAACCCGTTCACCTCCGACGATTGCTATATGGAAATCTTCATCGTATGCCTGTGGCGAGCGAAATCCGGTGGAGTATGAAACCCTGAAATTCATATTTCGTGAGGGATTGAACCGCACATTGAGTCGAGGAGATACAATAGGGTTGTGGATAAGGGAATGCTTGTCAAGGCGAGCTCCAATAAGGAATCCCCAACGCTCATCCCGCCATTCATTCTGTAAATAAGCGCTGTAAATGTTTACATTCTGTAAAATATCATGATCATAACCTATGGTCACATCGTGGAGCCTGTTATAGGAATATTCCAGTCCGGCCACCAGTTCGGACGGCATAAAGAGAAGCTTGCTGAAAGGATGGGTCCATTGGGAACCGGCTGTCACCACAATATCAGATGTGCGTCCGTAGGCGTTTGGATCCATGTCCGATCCGTAGTAGCTTTTGCGTCTGGTAGATTGTAATGCCGAGAATATCGACACGTGGTCACGACGGTCTCTTGCCCACAAATCGTAAGTGACTTCTCCTCCATGTATATTGTGCTCGACCTGTTCGGCAATCATTGCCTGGTGTGCCGGCTGATCAAGCTTATCACCGCCGCGTCTGTATTCATGTGTGGTGTGATATTCAAATGAGAGTTTTGAATCGGTTGACGTGCGGATGAAAGAGCGGGCTCCCAAGGTCTGGGATTTAAGTTCCGCTATCTCTGTAAACCCGTCGCCGTTGTGATCGTATCCGTCACGGTTGCGGCTTTGTCCGTATATGAATATTCCGGCCTTGTCGTTATCCGTAACAACAGATGCGTTCATTGTGGTATTGTTGTCAAGCGCTCCTGTGAAACCCATGGATGAAAGTGTATGTGAGACTTTGGCTGTGTTTTCTCTTGGATCACGCGTTATTATATTAATGGTGCCTCCGATTGCAGAAGATCCGAAAAGTGCTGATCCACCGCCTCTCATGACTTCTATTCTCTCAATCATGTTAGCCGGAATCTGTTCCAGACCGTATACACCGGCAAGTGCTGAAAAGACCGGTCTGGAATTCATAAGAATCTGGGAATAGTGTCCGTCGAGTCCGTTGATTCTCACTTGAGTGAAGCCGCAATTCTGGCAGTCGTTTTCTACGCGTACACCGGGCTGAAAACTCAGACCGTCGGCAAGTGAGCAGGCTCCTACGGTTGTGAGCAGCTTGCCTGTCATTACATTGACAAGTGAAGGACTTTCTCTGCGTTTGACTTCACTTTTAGAGCTGGTTACAACTACCTGATCCAGCATAAAAACATCCATAAGAGAATCAAGTTCCGCATCGGTCTGGGATACGACCGGAGTATCGGCATACACCGATAGGGTCATAGCTTCGGCTATGACCAATAAATAAAATTTTAATGTCATGGTTGTTAAGAAATAAATTTACAGAATTATAGTGAAAATCTATTTCTTTTGCGGAGGACCCCGCAGAACTGAGACTGTATGGTGATAATATGAAATGTAGACATTATTGCCGCATGTCAGTTTGCAAAGAACTGTCTCGGGTATGAAAACAATCGGTACGCTACTGCTGAATGCTGTAAGTGCCGAAATATTGAATCCGGATATGAGATTGATTGAGTTGCCGGTGTGTGTGTGTCCCGAACTCGGAATATACGGGTGCGAGTGTGTTACAGGCTGGCCGTCCACATCTTTATGCACATGCATAAAGATTGTGTTTGAGAACATAAAGTTCACAAACATCAACAATATCGCGGATGCAAAGATCTGTGACACGTGTCGCTTCATAGCCGTGATTCAGTTTCTACCGAATAAAATGGGTTATTTTCCCGATGCAAAATTATGAATAATAATTCAAACAGAGAAATTATAAGAAACAGTTTCTTATAGGTGTGTCAGCATTTCTTCGGCTCTGTCACCGTGAAACTCATTGAACTGGTCCCGGCTGCGTTTCCAGCGTCGGTGGCTCCAGAGCCAATATTGGGGTGCTTCTTCTATATTTTTTTGTAAGAGCTCAAAATATCTGCGGGTTGTCTCGAATATCGCTTCCTGTGCGGCATTATCGGTTATATTCTCAAATCTGAGAATATAATAGCCCCGTCTGGGTCTGCTGATATGTGCATAGACGGCTTTGGCTCCAAGAAATTTTGAAATTCTTTCGGGTCCTGTGTATACTCCGGTGTCGTGGTGCAAGAAATCAACAAAAAGGTGTATATTGAATCCCGGTGCCTGATCTGCGATATATCCGGTCACAGACGGAATCCCTTCCTTTTTCCATTTGATCAGAGCGGGCAGTATATCTGCCATCGCTATGTTGTTGGCATCGAAACGAGTGCGTATCTTATAAAGAATACGGTCGAAACTTTTGTTCTCAAGAGGGTGGTATATCTGTGCGCATTGGGCATTTTTGCTGATATGAAGTGGCAAGGAGCTTACCCATTCCCAATTACCGTAATGTCCCAGATAGACAGACACAGACTGGCCATTGTCGACGGCCTCGTTTATAAGGTCGATGTTTTCGACTATTAGTCTTTCCCTCATTGTTTTTGGGGACATTGAGGCAAGTTTGACTGTCTCTACAATATAGTCCCCGAGGAAACGATAGAATTTCCAGGCAATGGCGTCAATCTCTTTTTTGCTTTTTTGAGGGAAGGAGTCTGTAAGGTTGGATATGACTACCTTTCTTCTGTATTTTACCAGATAGCAGGCTATAAAAGCAAGCAAATCCGAAAACACATATAGCAGGCGGAACGGCAAGAATGAAATAAGACGTACAAGAAACATACTCTTAAACAGTTTCTTAAATCAGTTATTTGGTCAGTCTGGAATTATGAATTTTTAGAAGTTGTGGGCGTACCACCCATTTTCTTACGCACCATCCGACAAACCACCATCCTGCCGTTGCAATCCACAAATTACGGTAACAATCGGCAACCTGTGAAAGAGAGGCGCCATTTGAATTCATTTTTACAAAACCCTCTACTCCCCATGTTGAAGGACAAATGTCACTTAGAACTTTCCATACCGGATAAAGATCGTAACGTGGCCATATCAGTCCGGAAAGCAGGAGGAATACCAGAGATGTCATAACCCAAATCACCAATATATTCTCTCTTTCTGTCACAAATCCCTGAATGGCATATCCCAATCCCATACTTGCCAGAACCATAGGAGTAAGGAAAGCGAATATCTCCCATGTGTTTCCTAGCATTGGAAATTTGAATATAAGCGGTACATAATGTGCGACAAACATAATCGGCACAAGAAGTATTGTCAGATAGCAGAGAGCCTGGGCTATCATTGTAAGCAGCACTGACGGTGCCATGTTGTAGGAACTGTAGCCGGTGAGATGTGGGTTTTCGCGTCGGGCGCCACCTGCCATACCTAATGCGAGAACTATAACCTGTTGGATGATTATGATGAGAACACCGGGCATGATGAACGAGTCAAAACCGTTACGGATATTGCCCATCGGTATATTGTTGATTGCCATGGGATCTCCTGTAACGATAGTTTCTGCCAAAGGCAGTACGTTGTCTATTTTTTCAGTCAACAGAGTTGTGCTGTAATGACCCATCAGATTGGCTGTGGCCACAACAAATCCTCTGTATCGCAACAGCAGACTCATATCACAGTAAAGAACAGTGTTGCCGGCTTCGTTATTATTTACTTTTTTATTGAATCCCTCCGGAATCTCCAGAATAGCATAGCATTTTTTCTCATTCATGGCGCGCCTGGCTTCGGGAAGATTGGCAGCATAGCCTATAACCCATGCTTCGTCGCAGGCATTTAGATTTCGGACAAGATCGCGGCTCAGCGGTGTGCGGTCGTTGTCTACCACCACTACCGGCACATTCTTTACTAACTCCGGATTATAGATGATGGAGTATATTATAGGATAGACAAGAGGCAGGAAAAGGAAAAATATAATGATACCGGCATCGTGCATCACCAGTTTAAATTCCCGGCAATACACGTCGAACATTGATTTTATCGCTTGTCTGAATTTCATAATAGAGGATATAAACAATTGTACCTAAGGTACATATACGGGATTTAATAGTTCTTTCTTCAGTTTCCAGAGCATGGTGAATGGAAGAAGAATGAATATCAGATACGCGATATAATACATTTTCGAGTAGGCGATGTCTATTCCGTTAAGGGCCTGGTCGATATATATGAGGAAATTATAGCGTACCGGAACTATGTAGCTGAATATTGCTATTCCTCCGTACATGCTGTCTACAGGGAAGGAAAATGCCGCTATCGAGAACGAGAGTATACCTAAAAGGGCACATGCCGACAAGGACAGCCGGAGATTAGGCAATATGGATATAAAGAAAAGGGCGAATCCCTGACATGCCAGAACAAACAGTATCTGGGAAAGAATGAGCCATCCCCACGAACCGTTCATCGGATAATGATTATATCTGAACAGCCATGAGGTCATAAATAAGGAGATCGCTATCCAGATGATTGTCTGGGGCAGTAATTTCCCGAAAATCGCTTTTGTCACAGAGCCTCCAGCCATTCTCATAAGATGCGGAGATGTGTGGTATTTGATTTCTTGTCCGATGCTGAAGCAGGTGATAAGAATAATCATCAATTGCAATGTGCACGGCACAAACGAGTTTGCCAGATACACACCGTAGTTGAGCCATGGATTGCCAATTCCTCTGGTCTGGATATTGACCGGCATCATCATTGGTGCAAGTTCCTCGGCATTGGCTCCCAGTGAATTTGCTATAGACATAAGTACACCGGCCTTGGTATAGGTTGCGTTCAGTTTGAAGGATTTGAACAACATTGTTCCGGGCACGAAATATGTCATGTTCGTATAGAACGTTATCTCCGGATTCTTTCCTGAAAGGAGATCGGCCTGAAAATTCTCGGGAATAAGGAAAAAACCGTATATCTCACCTTGCTGCATCAGATGGCGGGCCTGTGTGAAACTATTTGCATTGTGTGTGAAATCCACCAATTGCATGTTTCCCAGATTCTGGGTGATTTCACGCGAGAGTGATGTTCCGTCCCGGTCTATGATCGCCGCGGGCACTCGGGTTGGTAATCCTTTGTCGAACATCGATGTCAGGAAAAGAAACATGAAGAGGGGAATGAAAAAAATCCCGAACCAGTATATGGGTCGTCTGAAGAGCTGTATGCAACTCCTCACGGCAATAGGCCAGATACCCTCCTTATTTCTTAAATCATAGCTCATTTCAATAATTTATAAAATGCTGGGCAATGTTAAATGGCTGTTAATCCTGAATAAGAATTGCCGACATGCCCGGTCGGAAATTTTCGATAGGTTGTGCCGGACGGGCCTTTATCTGGAATGTGCGGGCATCAAAGTCACCGGTAGCTTTGGTTGCTTGCCAGTTGGCGTAGGTGCCAAGATCTTTGATATAAAAGACTTTCATATCCACGGTCTTGTCCAATGCAGGAATCTTTACTTTGATATTGGAACCGAGTTTTATGTCTTTAAGTACTGTTTCACGGACATTGAAAACAGCCCAATGGTCGTCTTTCTGTAAAGTCATTACAGGAGCGCCTGTAGCAATTAATTCACTTTCGTGAGGATAAACCACTACAATAACGCCATCATATGGAGCTGTCAGATATTGGTCCTCAAGAAGTGCATTCACTTCGTTGATGCTTCCTTTCGCAACATTTACCATTGCTTCTGCAGCCTGTTTGTCCTCGGATTGTGCCCCCGATTTGGCAAGTTCGTATTGACTCCTGGCTGCGGATTCGCCTGCTACTGCAGCATCATAGGCAGCTTTTGCCTCATCGCGTTTCTGTTCGCTGACAACGCCTTTTTCATACAGGGACTGTAATCTGTCATAAGTTTTTTTGGTAATGCCGGTTGCTGTTTTTGCCTGGGTCCATAGATCGCGAGCCGCATTTATTATCTGTGTGCGGGTGCCTGCGTCGACTTTGCGGTTTGCCGCCTGGGCGGCATTTTCCATCGCCTGGGCCTGTTCCATCTTTGCGTCAACAAGGGTAGACACTATATGAACAAGAGTATCTCCCGCTTTCACATGTTGTCCCTCTTCGACAAATATTTTATCTATACGTCCGGGCAACTTGCCTGACACTCTTATCTCTGTAGCCTCGCCTTGCCCCTGAATGGTATCCGGCCCAGGCTTGATGCAGATGAATCCTATGATAGCCAATGCTACTATCAGACAGACTATTACCGCAATGGTTATCATTAACGCCTTGTCTTTCTTTGTTACGGCATCTGGCTCCTGGGCACCTGCCGGTAGGTTGTTCATATCGTCTGACATAATATACAGCTTTATATTCTTTGTATGTGTTTTTTTTTGATAAATTAGCTAATAGTTATTTGGGCATCTCGCTTTAATAATTAAGTTTACCGATAACCTTGTCAAGATAGACTTCGCACAGATGGATCCCTATCTCGGCATCGATTTTTTCAGAATTTGCCTGTAGCCATGCGGTCTGTGCTGCTATGACATCATTGGTGGTCATGACTCCTTCCCGGAATCCCTCCTGGGCGGAGCGGAGATTCTCTTCGGCACTCTTCATGTTGGTCTCCGTCATGTTGAAGATTTTGAATGCTTCCTGAAAACTGAATTTGGCCTGTGTCACCTGAAGATCCACTTTCTCTTCAAGATCCTCGAGCATCATTCTCTGTGCGGTCGTCGCTGCTTTTGTGGCACGATAATGGTTATATTTCCCGCCCCAGTGCCATATCGGAACCGAAAGTGTGGCTCCTACGCTGAATCCGCCTCCGAAACGCTTGCGGAATCCGTCGTTAAGATTGGGATTGGAAAATTCGTAGGCTCCCACAATGGCAAGTTTTGGGAGCATTGTGCCAAGTGCAAGTTTTTCGCGTTGTTCAAGGACAGAAATACCCTGGCGTATTACCTCGAGATCTTGGCGCCTGCGATATACATCCTCCATATTGTAGACGGGATCAGGAATGTTTGTGAAATTGCTGCTGAAATCTTCGTCAGCTACATGCATATCTGATTGCACCGGAAGTCCGCACACCTGGGCAAGGGCCATTCTGGCGAGTGTGAGGCCGTTCTCAACCTTGGTCTTGGCAATCTTTGCTTCGTTTAGCTTTACATCTACCGTCAGCAGGTCTGAACGCGTGGCTACTCCTGCGTCAAGCATGGCCTGTACGCTGTACCGGAGAGTATCCACCAGAGTGACAAAACTGTCTGCAAGTTTCTGTTTCGCTTTGAGAGAAACAACCATCCAGTATGCCTGATCGACTGCAAACACAACATCCTGTACAACGGAATTGCGTGAGGCCAATGCCATTTTTTCCGCATATTTTGTAATTTCATTCAGAGCTTTTATCTGTCCCCCCATATACACGGGTTGGGTAAGGGTGAAAGCACCTGCAAAAACGTTATGGGTGTCAAAGCTCATGGCTTCTTTGGGAATGACAGCTACCTCCGTAGGAATATAACCGCCCGTGGCAGGATCTTTTATAGGTGCTCCTGTCGGATCGGTCAATATATTGTATTTGAATGTCTGTGTAGAGGGGTCAAAGCTCATTGTCGGGAGTTTGGCATCCTCTCCCAAAAGATTTATGGTGCGTTGATTGTAGAAATATGTGCCGGTGAAGTCAATTCCTGGGAGATAAAGGGATTTGGTGGCTTTGCGTTCGTAGCCGGCACCGCGTATCCCCTCTTCTGCCATGCGTATGGTCTTATTATTGTGGATTGCCATATACCGGCAGGAATCAAGAGAATATGTCTGCGCGTTCACATGAGATAAAACGGTGGCACAGAATAAAAGACCTCCCGTTAATATCAGTCTCTGTAAGGTCATATAATAATATAGATTAGATTATAGTTTTTACTTAAGTAAATGGAATTGGTAGCAAAACTAAATTGCGAACATAATTCCTTTTCATATTAACTACAAAAATAATTATAAATTGTTTAATAAAAAATTTAGGAAACGGTTTCTAAGTCTTTTTTTTAGGATCTCTTTACAGGAGTGTTTTTAAAAGAATAGTACCTTTGCACTATAAATTGTTTTTCCGAATTGTTTTATAACCCGCTTATGTCTAAGATATGTAAAGCATATGAGATGGAGTACCGCTCTCTGTTTCGTCTGGGTCTGCCGGTGCTTGTGACCCAGCTGGGGATAATAGTTGTGGGATTTGCCGACACAATGATGGTAGGTTCATATGGAGTAAACGAACTTGCAGCGGCGGCTTTTGTTAATTCATTGTTTGTGATTCCAATTGTGATGCTGATTGGCTTTGCGTCGGGTCTGACCCCTCTCATCGGGGCTTTGTTCGGGCAGGGAAGTAATGTTGAGGCCGGACGTACTTTGCGTGCGGGTATGCAGATAAATATCGCTGTCTCTGTGGTTATGACTGCAGTTATGGGATGCCTGTATTTCTTTCTTGACCGGTTTGGACAGCCGGAAGAACTTCTCCCTCTGGCAAGAAGATATTATCTCATTGTTCTCTCTACGCTGATTCCGTTATCTGTATTCAACACATTTCAGCAGATGTGCAACGGCATTAACGATACCCGTATGCCTATGTGGATGATTCTTGGAGCAAATGTGCTGAATATATTTGGTAACTGGCTGTTTATATTTGGTAATTTGGGAATGCCGGAACTTGGACTTGCCGGAGCTGGTATCAGTACGATGGTAGCGCGCTGGGCATCTATGATTGGTATTGTTTCCGTTTTTCTGAAATCAGGTAGATATTGTCCTTATTGGAGCGGTTTTCATGAAGTGGGCAGGATCCAGGAGATGAAAAAAATAAGACAGGAAGTGTGGACTACATCTTATCCTGTCATGATACAAAGTGGTATAGAATGTTCGTTATGGAGTTTCGGAGCTGTTGTAAGCGGTTGGTTCGGGAAAATACAGCTTGCTGCCTATCAGGTGGTCAATACAATGGCTCAGCTCGGATTCATGACATTCATAAGCTTTGGTACTGCTGTTTCCATCAGGGTGGCCAATTACATGGGAGTGGGAGATATCCGTGGTGCAAGAAGAATTACATCTGCCGGACTTCATTTGAATATAGTTCTTGCTACGATTGCGTCGACAATATTCCTTTTTGCCGGAAAAATGATAATAGGATGCTTTACTCCAGATGGTGAGGTAGCGGCATCTGCTTTGTTACTCATAGCGCCGTTGGTAATATACCAGTATATGGATGCGATACAGCTTACATATTGCAACGCCATAAGGGGAACATCGGATGTGAAGCCGTTGCTGTTTATTTCACTGGTTTCCTATGTCGTTGTCGGTATACCGGTATTGCTGTGGTTCGCCAAAGGACTTGATCTCGGTAATATAGGGGTTTATTACAGCTTTGATGTCGCCCTGCTTGCCGCATCGCTCATAGCCACGCTTATTTTCTACCGCATAATGCGCCGTAATTCTCTCATGCTGTAGTAACTCATCCTATTACATTGGTCCTATTGGTCCTATAAGTCTTATTAGTCCTATAAATCCCATGTCGGGCATTTTATTTCATCTGTCTCTTTAAAATAGATGCGCGCTAATTACCGATGATTCGGATAATTAGCGCGCATCTAGCGGAAGGGACGAGATTCGAACTCGTGGTAGGATTACTCCTACGTCAGTTTAGCAAACTGGTGGTTTCAGCCACTCACCCACCCTTCCTGGATGTTTAAAATCCTGTTTACAGGATTTTGTGTTTACAAAGTTATATAAAATTACGTTATCTCCCAAATATTTTTTCGCCTTTATTAAAATAATTATTCAATATAAGTCCTATTAGCCCCATTAGCCCTATTGGTCTTATTAGTCTTATAAAACCAATAAGTCTAATAAAACCAATAAGATTTTTCGGTGTTGTTATTTTAAATTTGCTTCAGATCTCTGCCATAGTTCAGGAAGCGGCGCCCGATAAGTCGCCAGGATGCGAACGCCAGGAGATATGTTGTCAGTATTGTGGTCCCTATGAATATCCAGGTGGGCATAGAGGTGTTTAAACCAAAATAAACAAGCACCTGAATTATCGGAAAATGAAACAGATAAATATCGTACGATATGTTGTCACCTTTTGTCAGTTTCGCTCCCCACCTGCCAATCATCGAAAACCAGATGACAAGCGTCCCTGTCGCCCAAGGTTGCAGAAGAAGATAATAGCCGGGTAGAGATGGTCCGCATATTATCAACAGTATATCAATTGCAAATATATACCATTTGTATTTGTAGAATAATGGCAACAGATAATTGATTAAGGCACCGATGTAGAAATACACTACTAAGGTTCCAAGCTGTTTGGCTATAAGCAGATACAGCCCGTTTCCGGAAGATTGTCCTGCCAATAAGAAAAGCTCGAAGCATATTGTGGCAACTATTATGATTGAGAGCAGTGTCAATAATGTCTTCGTTCTGTATTTTCTTAAAACCATATATATTAACGGAACAGAGAGATAACATGCCCACTCTCCTTTCATTGTCCAGAGTGACCCGTTGATTGCGTCGGTTACAAACTCCGTGCCTTGAAATACACCCGGGAGATCAGGATGAAGGAAATTTAGAAAAATAAGATTTGCTCCCAGATACTTGTATGATTCTGCAGAGCTGAAATATCCGGTAAAAGACAGATCACTTACTGTCCATAACAAAGAAAAGCATATCAATACAATTAACAGATATGGTGGAAGTATGCGTAAAGCTCTTCTTTTGATATAATATCTCCAGGATTCTCTCTTCTGATGGGTTGGGAACATCAGAAACCCTGACAAGGTAAAGAAACCTCCCACCGGAAGATCAAGATGGAAAGAAATTGGAATATTGAGTTGCGCCAGTTCACATGCATGGCCGAAAAGCACCCATAGACTCAAAACATAACGCACGACATTTATATTGTTGTCGTGAGTTATCTCATTGAATATTTTAATATGATGCGTATCGGACATTACGGCACAGGATCATATCCGGAACCTCCCCACGGATGACAGCGTGCGATTCGTTTGAGAGTAAGCCACAATCCCTTGGCGGCTCCATGTTTTGTAAGCGCCTCAATGGCATATTGCGAGCATGTCGGTGTGTAGCGGCAGGATGCCGGAAAGTGGGGAGATATGGCTCCCTGATAAAACTTTACAAACAGTATTAAGATTTTTTTTATCATTGCTCGTTCAGAGGTGTCTTGTCTGCATTGAAATAATCTTTAATCCTCTTTTCCATTTTTTGAAGCAGTCTTTGCATCTTTCGCTCTACAAGAGAATAATCTTCATTGTTCTGGCTGATGTATATGAACCCGAGCGATAAAGTCCCATCTGAATTGTATTTTGTTATTAATTCTTTAAGCGGCAACCTGTTAAGACGGTATGCCTCGCGTATGCGCCTACGCATCTTCACGCGGTCTACCGCATGTCTTCTCTTCTTTTTGGGCACTGTGACCATCATCTGGAGGGGAGATATACCTTCCGGTATTCCGTTTCGGAAGGTGTTTTCAAGATTTTTCCTGTCCACTATGCGCCATACAAGCCGCAGAGGAAAATCGTAATAACCCTCTCCTTCACGAAAAAGGGGTTCGACAAGATTTTTGAGTCTTAACCTCTCTTCTTTGTGGAATCTCAGTTTATGTGTGCGTTGTTCCTCCATTAAGCCGGCGGCATAAGATAAATAATTTCAACAATGTTTATAGGTACGTGAATTATTCTTGCAAGACATTTTCCCCGGCAGGGTTATTTGTCGCGGGATATGATGAACTCAAAAATTTGCCTGAATGTCTCTTTGGCATCGCAGTCCGGGTATTGCGATATTATTTCATCAGCTTCAATCTGCATTTTACGCATTACATCAAATGCATAATCTATACCTCCGTTTGATATTGCAAACTCGATTAATGTCGCTATTTGATCTTGATCAAGGTTTCCGGATATTATCATATCTTTCATCAAGGAAGCCTCTTCTGGATCTGCATTATTCAAGGCATAAAGCAAAGGTAGTGTCACTTTACCCTCGCGCAGGTCGTTTCCGGTAGGTTTGCCGATCTGTGGATTTGGGAAATAGTCGAAGATATCGTCTTTTATCTGAAAACACAGACCAAGTAACTCGGCATATTTTACCATTTCAGAGAAATCTTCAGGCGATGCACCTGCTGCTTCGGCACCCATTTTGATACAGTTGACAAACAATGAAGCTGTTTTCTTGCTGATCATCATGAAATAGCTTTGTTCGTCAAAATGATGTTCGCGGACATTGCATATCTGGTCGATCTCTCCAATCGACAGCTCTTTGCCGAGAGCGGAAAGGGAGGAGATTATGTTGACAGATCCTGTCTTTATTCCGGCAGCCAGGGCGTTTGAAACGAAAAAATCTCCTACCAGCACGGCAATATGGTTTCCCCAAACAGAGTTAACGGTAGGCAGACCTCGCCTTAAATTTGTCTCGTCCACCACATCATCATGGATCAGGGATGCGTTGTGGAGCATTTCAAGAGCTGCGCCTGCATGGAGCACCTCATTATTGACATTGCCGAACATTTGTGCGCTGAGGATCACCATCATGGGGCGTATCTGTTTCCCTTTTGCTTCCAAATATTCATTTACAATCCGATTCATCAACGCATTGGGTGTATGCAGGCTTTCGGCAATGATGCGGTTCATCTTTGCAAGCTCATCTCCCATGCGGGATTGTATTTTATCCAACTGTTTCATTATAGGGTGCAAATTTACAAAAAAAATATTAACTTTGGAGAAAATCAACTATAACTGTCGTAAGGAATTCTTTTCTTATAAATTGAATGAGTGTAAATATGGAATATAAAAGAGTATTGTTGAAATTGTCAGGTGAATCTTTAGGTGGCAGCGAAGGCGTTGGCATAAATGTTGACAGGCTGAATGCTTACGCGCGTCAGATCAAGGAGATGGTTGATGGAGGGGTGCAGATCGGTATTGTTATTGGCGGCGGGAATATATTCCGTGGCCTGTCCGGTGCCGGAAAGGGTTTTGACCGTGTGAAAGGAGATCAGATGGGAATGCTCGCCACCGTGATCAATTCTCTGGCTCTCTCATCTGCTCTGGAGGCAATAGGTCAGCCGGCACTGGTTTTCACGGCAATTGCAATGCATCCGATAGGTGAGCATTATTCCAAATGGCGTGCCATTAATGCAATGGAGAATGGAAAAGTGGCAATCATAAGTTGCGGCACCGGCAATCCATATTTTACAACAGATACCGGCTCCGCTTTACGTGCTATTGAGATTGAGGCAGATGTGATGCTGAAAGGAACGCGTGTGGACGGTGTTTATACAGCGGATCCGGAGAAAGACCCTTCTGCTGAAAAATTTGATAAGATCACATATGACGAGGTATTGTCGAGGGGTCTTAAGGTAATGGATCTTACGGCCACGGCTCTGTGTAAGGAAAATAAAATGCCTATCTATGTCTTTAATATGGATATAGAGGGAAATCTTAAAAAGATGCTTTCCGGTGATAATGTCGGTACATTAGTATACTAAATCAAATCAAAAAAACACGATACAATGGAAGTGAAGGAATATTTGGCAAATGCTGAGGAAAACATGCAGCTTGCCGTAGATTATCTTGAGGACACATTGTCGCACATCCGTGCCGGCAAGGCCTCTGCCCGTTTGCTTGATGGCATTCGCGTAAGCTATTATGGTACGATGTCTCCTGTCTCCAACGTTGCCAATGTGAGTGTGCCCGACGCACGTACAATCGCAATCACACCATGGGAGAAATCAATGTTTAAGGAAATCGAGAAGGCTATAATAAATTCAGAACTGGGCATAACTCCGGAGAATAATGGAGAGGTTATCCGTCTTTCTATTCCACCTCTGACCGAGGATCGCCGCAAGCAGCTGGTCAAGCAGTCCAAAGGGGAGGCCGAGAATGCAAAAGTGTCTGTGCGAAATGCCCGTAGAGAGGCTATCGAAGGTCTGAAAAAAGAGATCAAAAACGGTCTTAGCGAGGATGTGGAAAAGGATGCGGAAAATGATGTCCAAAAACTTCATGATAAATACATGAAGAAAATTGACGCGGCCTTTGCTGAAAAAGAAAAGGAAATACTCACAGTCTGATCTGTATCATGCCGGTATGATTCCCGAGATAACTGTAATAGTGCCGGTATACAATGTAGAAAAATATTTGCGTCAGTGCGTGTGTAGCGTGCTGGCGCAAACTTATTCCGGCTGGCGACTTATTCTTGTTGATGACGGCTCAACAGACTCTTGTGCGAGAATTTGCGATGAGTATGCTGTGTCTGATCCGAGAATACGGGTGGTGCATTCGTCTAACAGCGGAGCTTCAGTAGCAAGAAACAGGGGAATCGGTCTTGTCGATACGGAATATCTGACATTCCTGGATGCGGATGACATGTTGCATCCCCGGTTTCTTGAGCAGGCTCTGCATGATATAAGGGAGTCGAAGACCGATGTTGTCTGTTTCGGATATGCCGTTAACTATCGTAATTTTGAAAAAGAGACAGAGTTGAAATCCTCTATAATCCTTTCAGACGGAAGAACTTATACGGAACTTGTATTGTATCAGAGAAATCCAGCCCAGACACCCAGCATGTGTGGAAAACTTTTCAGAAGCGAAGTATTTGATAATGTAAGATTTGTCCCGTCTATCGGTTACGAAGATCTCGACCTCTTTTATCGATTGTTTACTGATTTGAAAACGGTAGCTTATTCAGATCTTCGATTATATTATTATCGTGTAAATCCGGATAGCTTTATTCATACGTTTAATGAAAAAAGAAAGGATGTACTGGATGTTACTGATGCGATGAAAAACTATTATTCGGATTGTGGAGACCATCCTGACACCGTTTTGTATCGGGCGGCAAGAGACCGGCGTCTGTCAGCCCATTTCAATATTTTGGGATTGATGACTGTAAACTCCGTATCTGATGTTAAACTGGAAGACCGATGCTGGAATGGGATTCTGGAGGAGAGGAAATCCAGTCTGACAAATCCCAAAGTGAGGTTTAAAAATAAAATGGCAGTCTTTATGTCTTATATTGGCGGCCGTCCCCTTATACGCCTTCTTTCGCGAGTTAAGTATGACTCGTAAAATGGGGATTGCAACTGCTGGCGCGGTCTTATGCCGCTGCAGGTGACCGCAGGCTGCTTGACATCTATACGGAGGCTGCGGATATGCACGATACAATAGTGCAGAGACAGAGTGACGATTTTCTTCTTGGTATGGATTTTAAATACAGGACTTCTCAGCTTAAGAATGAAAAGATCTCTCTTCAAAATGAAGTGCGGGCAAAAAGGCAAAGAATCGCCTATATAACTGTCATATCTGTTCTGATTGTAGTAGCGTTGCTTTTGTTTATCATTATGCATAACCGCAATAATAAGCGGCAGATCAGGCTTAAACAGCAGAATATAGATACACTTTTGGCTGAACGTATCGCACTTAATACCCGGATTGAAGAGCTGAATCAGGTTTTGACCGACAATAACACTGAAACATTGCGACGGCAGGTGTTACAGACAATCCTTCTTGAGAAGGAGGATGAATCATGTTTTCGCAAGAGTTTCAATGATCTGTATCCCGGATTTATTGACCGTCTCCGATGTGAGTATCCCGGACTTACCGCCGGCAATGAACTGCTGTGTATGCTTATCGCTCTCAACCGAAGGAATGATGAGATAGCCCTTGCTCTCGGCATCTCGAAAGAAAGCGTAACCACGTCTCGCTATCGCCTGCGAAGCCGTTTCAATCTTTCAAAAGATACAGATCTAAATGACTTTATAAAGTCAAGGTTAAAACCGTAATACTCTAAGAAACAGTTTAAATTTATTTTCGAGGAATTTTGAGAGTAGTTTTTGAGGTGGTTCCGCGAGTTGAGAAGGGAGAAACCTATCGGTTTTGACCGCTGAAACTTGGCGGAAACAGCCAAAAAGAACCTCAAAATTACCGAAAGAACTATTATAAAAAAATTTCGTAATAAATTTAAACAGTTTCTTAGAAACTGTTTTTTAAGCGGTACGGATATACCCGGCGGTTGGGAATGCGGCTTGTCCCAAAGCCGCGCAGTATACATGACAAATAATATTTTATTATTTATTTACACACGATAGTGCGTATTTCCCTGGTGTCAGACCATTGTTACAATACACAAAAGCTTTGTGGAAGGCCTGGACGGTGGAATATCCGCACAGATGTGCTACCTCCGTCATGGAAATAGAAGGATTGGTCTCAATTACTTTTTTAGCGTATCCTATCCGATACTCTCTGACAACAATTATAAAACTTCTGCCAAAACCCTCGTTGAATATTCGTGAGGCATATGTGCGGTTAAGTCCGAAATGGATCATTACATTCTTCAGGTTAAAGTCGACACTGAGATAGGGCTTGTCGTTTTCCAGCCACATTTCTATTTGTAGCCTGTACCAATCGAATTTACTATTGAAATCCTCTCCTTTTGCAGGAACCAACTCAGGAATGACATCATATGTCCGGTCTAAAATATATGGGGAATTATATACCATTACTTTTGTCGCGAGCCACGCTAAGAATATACAGGCAGCTATGTTGTGGCATAAGAAGGTTAAATATGATGCAAAACAGAGATGAATGAAAAAGAATATGGTGATGGCAACCAGACCAAACAAATATTTAGGCATCCAGTTGATTGAGTATTCTTCATATTCTGGACAAGTTTCTTCCACATACCGGTTATAGCAGTTTATATAGCGGATAGTCAGTTTTATTGTACAGATAAGATATCCTAAAAGACAGGCACACATTACAAGTCTGAACCATATTGAAAAATATGATATATGTGACCAGAACTCACTGAGTGTCGTCAGGTTGAACTGTCGTAGTCCAAACATGCCTATAATTCCGTAATAAATTGACGCACAAAGCAAGAACGGAAGACAGAACATTATCAATTGACGTTTATTGGTTTTTGGTTCGTTTAATACGGTAATAGGCCAGACAAGAAAAGTGAACCCGGCGACAATGCCCAACAGTATCAATCCTGGCTGCAGGACAGCGTTATATAGCGGAGATGTGTTGCCGCCGATCAAACCATAAGCCCGCAATGCCCATGCAACTCCCCACAAAAACAATACCAGTGACAGCCATCTGCGCTGTTTGACTCCTTGCCAATTAACAGCCAACAATAGTGCGCTCCACGGACATATTGTGGAGGACACACATAGACTCGTCTTAAGTACTGTTTCTATCATGGAGATAGTGTCCTTATATAATTAGAATACTAAAGTTATAAAAATTCAATGATATAACAGGTATGAACGGCACGCTGATTTGTTGTTGCAATGTGCTGATAATTTGTACCTACTCTCAACTGGCAAGTGCAAAATTATCGATTATTCGGAAGAAAACATTCTT
>CAQFOZ010000022.1 GCA_948788915.1 uncultured Muribaculaceae bacterium
CATTATATGCTCGACTCAATTGATGTGAAAACATCACTTCCGGTTGATGATAATCATTTTTTCTTTGCCAGTTATGACTATAACGGGGAGACAATCAACAAGAAACTTAACTACAAGGACGGCAATCTGATTTTTGACCGGAGTATCTACAGCATAGATGGAAAAGCCATAAAACCTTTCGATGTCACACTGAGCGTGTGGTATATGGACCGGGCATCCGGAAAACGCACACTGGTGACTGACAAGATGAACATTCTGCCCATCAATTAAGAAATTATTTATAAGAAGAAGTTGTTTAAAAATCAAATTAACTTTGATTTTTAAACAACTTCTAAACTTCATCCTTGGCTGTCAATCGTTTTTTTCGTAGAATTCACGAAGAATTTTTCCCGGAACCGCCAACACCCGTGAACGGGAAACACGCCAGCACTTGCCTGCTGCTTTAAGAATGTCAGTGTCATGGTAACTGATATATTCGGAACAGTCGTAGACATTATATTCATTCTTTTTGTCGTCAAAGAGAATGAAGAACTTTTCGGCAAGTTGCCTTGCAATTTTGCGAGACTCGGGAGTGTCGAGGACGTAAAGAGCCAGTGCCATGTTATGCAACAGTGGCAGAGTATAGAATTTAATCTTGGGAAAGAGATACAACGCGGCCTCCGGATGATTTATCTCCTCAAGTTGTTCAAGCAATGTTTGGTTGGCACAATAAGGGTCGCCAAGCTCAGCACCTTTCCTGAAACACCATTTATAGGCTTTCTTTTCACCACCGGCTGCCATGGCAATGCCGGTCCGACGGTAATCGGCCGCTGTGGCGGTCTTTTCATCCAGATTGTTCCACATTCTTATAATAGCCTCGCCTCTGTATTTCTTGTCAAGATCGGTCATGGCATTCAAAACGGGACGCCGTCCTGCTGCATCCGATGCTTTGTCGTAACGGAGAAGCAGTTCCCGCATTCGTGCATCATAATCGTCAGACTGAGCTGCAATCGGAGCAGTCAGGCAGGCAACAGACGCGAATAAAAATGTATACGGAAGAAGGATATATTTAAGTGATTTCATTGTTTATTTGATTTCAAGGTCATAATGATAATTTTGTGAACGCAGTGTGGGAGACTGGCGTCCCTCCGACATATCTTTCACTCGGTTTCTGGTATAGTCAATCCATTCGTTTAGAGATACCTTGCCATTATGATCTGTGTCAGCAGCATCGTCTATAATACCTTTAAGTAGACAATAGGTAAACAGACCGTTGTTCCATTCTGGACTTTCCACAGCCAGCTCACCGCCGCCGGCGCTGGACAGCACTGTGGCTCCGACCCCTCGGCGTATGTCGCGAAACATATCCGCAAGGATTGTATTGACGCGTTCAATGTCTTCCTTGGCCGAAACATTCTGACCGGCACTACGGAACAACAGCTCCTCTCCTGCAGGCATCTCTACTGTGTTGACGGCAAGGTAATCTTCTTTGTCGAGTTCACCGGAATGGCAGGCATCTATGAAACAGGCACGGTTCAGAGCCGGTACACCGTCGAATACGCCTATAAAGTCATCGTAGGCTATGCCTCCATTGCCCGGATTGGCAAAATCCATGTCGTATGCACCGAGATAGTAATCCAGTTCACTGTCAAGCACACCGTGGCCGGCAAAAAACACGAGTGCGACATCGTCGGGTCGTGAACCGGACAGGAACGAGCGGATTTTGTCCATATTTACCGCTGTCACCTGTGCGTCGGTGAGTATAAGAGTCTTGACATTGCCGAAATTCTTTCCCGCACGTTTTTTCAGAGCCTCGACAAAATCACCGGCATCCTTTGCCGCAAAGCCAAGATTATAGCGGCTGTCGGCATAGCTGGAAACTCCGGCGGCAACGATGTACAGGTCGGGGATGACGGTCTGCTGGGGCGAGTATGTGACATTGAAGGTTTCGCGCAAAGAGCTCGCTCCCTTGACATTGGTGCACCATACTGAAATCTCGTTGTTGCCCGATGCAAGGGTCAGATTCTCCTGCAATTTGTATTTGCGTCCTGTCACACTGCGTTTGTCCGGATTGAGCACAGGCACGCCATTGACAGTGACGGAAATTTCGCTAAGATTATATTGAGAGTCGGCAAAGTCTACATCCAGAGCCATTATGCCCTCGTTGGTAATAAGCGGTATGCCTTTGCGGTTAAGGATGGCCGTCGGAACATGGTAGTCATCGGAAAGGCTTTCCTCGCTGATGCCGGCACGCCGCAGACGCTTTTTCCATGCCTTGTGGAGCAACTCCACTTCGGCCGGGTCCCCGCCAAGACGGCTCAATACGATGTCGGGGCGGTTGTTGCGAAGGTCAAACTGCTCGAAGGCATACGGCTGCCCGTCTTTGACAAAGTTAATGTGATTGCTAATGCCCGGAGTCGCCTTGTAATAGTGGTCGGGTGTCAGTAATATGTAGTCCGTGCCGGTTTCGTCGGCTACTTGATAAACGAAGACGATTGGCTCATGTGTTTTGGCATCCCAAATGGTTATCTGTCCGTCTTTATCTGCAGTAAACATGCGCGTGGAGTCGGAAGACAAGGCGATGGACATTATCTGTGCATGGTGTTCGCGACTCTGCCTGGAGCTTTTGTTCTGCCCCTTTTCCCAGAAGTTGAGTTTGCCCAGGGTGGTGCCGGCAACAATGGTACCGTCAGGCAGGATCTCACAGGTTGTCACAGACTCCAGATCATCGTAATCGGCAGTCAGAGAGGAAGTGTAACGCAATGTCTCAAGATCCAGAACGGCAACATCGGTGAAGGTAGAGACAATGACGGCGTAGTCGTCTTTTGGCGAAATTTTGATATCTCGGATTTTATTGTATTTGTTTTCAACAAGGCGCAGAGGTTTGTCAGAGTCAAATGCCCCCTCTATCAAGGAAGTTCCTTTAAATTGAATGCGGTCCGTGTAGTCGTTGCTGCCTCCTATGAGAAATTTGCCATTGCCATAAGGACGCGATATTGCAGTGAACACACGGTCCTTGCCTGCTTCTCTGTAAGCCGGCATCTTGTAGAACGGCTTTCCGGCAACTGACTTATAAATATGCTCGTAGCCCATGGCTAATGTCTTGTCTCCGCAAAACGACAGTTTATTGATATTGCCGGCGTCTGCAACGGGCATGGAATTGCCTCCGGAAAGTTCGACAATGTTTGTCCCGGCAATAATCACACTGTCAGTTCCCGGTTTAAAACAGACCTCGTTGACTTTTCCTGAAGAAGGTATAGTGCCGATAAGACCGGCATGTCGGAGATCCCATAGATAAGGATGCTTTCCCAATGTGAGCAATAACGAGTCATTACTGTTGCTCCGGACACAACTTGCGGCAGGATTAAGACCTCCGATGTGACCTACCGGTTTGACACTCTTGTCCAAAGAAGTAAACATCATAAGCATATCGTCGTTCTTTGCAAAGGTATAATCGGAGCCGGCATAAAATTTGGGCATCTTGTCCGATGACACCTTGCCGATACACTTACCGGTTGTCCAGTCAATCACGTCTATTGTATTGATGGTAGGATCCTCGACAGTTTGTGCCGTGGATATTTTTGTGTCCGCATAAAACAGTCTGGAATCAGTAGGATGGGCAGAGATTTCTTTAGTAAATATCGGCAATGTCGCCACCAGCATACGGCTGTTGAGATCCCAGACGCAAACCTCTCCTTCGGAACGTGTGAGTAGATATTTCTCATCATAACTGATAACGAAGTTCTTGACTGGATGCCCTCTGTGAAGCATTGTCTTAATCTCATCTCCGGCAGCCCATATCGTAAATGGGATAAGTACGAAGATAGAAGCCATAAGTATTTTTATACGAGTCATATGCAAAGTCTGGTTTACAGATTCATCAGTCAAACATCACACCGGGATTCATCTGAGAAGGCGTGAGCCACTCAATATTATATTTCTCACGCAGAAGTTCTTTCTCGGCATTCCAGTAATAGAAACAGAATCCCATGTGTCGGGGTGCGTTGGAAAACCGCCTGTCAAGTTCGTCTTGAAGGTCATAGTATATACTTTCCCATTCCAAAGTATACTCCACAGGATCCTTACGGAGATTCCCGATGTCAGGACGCATCATTATTTTCAGTAGCTCCTCTGAGGAGAATAGCGATGCAATGGCTTTCTGCAAGTCTTTGTTAAACAAGTGGTCCAACCAGAAATTGTCCTCAAGAAGAATTCTCAGCTTTAGCATTTTACGCAGATGGCCTTTCATTTCCACTGACAACTTGCCTTCACGGGTAGCCGCACGGGAATAGTGCAAAAGCAGTTCATAAAGATAATGATTGTAGACAGATTCTCCGACTGCATCAATGATGCGTGGCAATGTATATTCCATTGCTTCCCAAGAGGTAACCTCGTATCTGATCAGATCCAGAACATCTTCGGCAAGCTGTCCCAACTGCCGGTAATCTTTCTGCTCGACAAAAGTCTCGGCAAGAAGTGTGTATAATTCTAACAGGTGGGAATCATACATATGTGGACCATTTTCTTCAAGCGTCATTGTAATGAGCGATGAGAAGTAAATGACATCATCCGCCAGCTGTTTGGACGTGTCATCAGGCATGTTATTCTGGCGTATATTAAAAACCGCATCAATACGCTCATCAATGCACTTGGTTCCGTCATGCGTCACTTCACAAATCTGCTCTTTGATTTTTTTCTTCATAATCGATATTTACATTGTGTCTTTCCATAGTCCGGATACGGGTGACTTCTCGGTTTCAGGCAGGTTGTCTGATTCATTGCCATTCTCAGGGCTATCCTCTGGGTTTTGAGACTGCTCGGTTGCAGTAACCACCTTTTTGCGAGTTTTCTTTTTTGTTCCGGTCGAATAAGAACTTACCGTTTTTTGAGTTTTGCCTTCAGATGCTAAGGGCGTAGACAAAAATATGATTTGATGCATTATGCCCTTGCGGTCGTAATAGTAACCGGACATAGTTTTGTCTGATTTGCTGTATTCGGCATCGATTTCCTGCTTTGAGGGAGAGAAGTCTTCTACCGGATGGAAACTGAATGATTGCGGAACGGTATCGTTTTCACTTTTTATAATACCTTTTGCATTGACGGGAGCCTGTCCTGCAATCTCCATAGTGCCGTAAATTTCCTTGCCGTTGACGACAGAGTCTATATTGCACACTATACGGGTATGCCCACCGGCATATTTTGCCACCCATCGTCCGGTTGCCCATTGACCCGGTACAATCTTTTCTGTGTTGGCAGTCTCGTCATGCCATGTATGGGAGCCGCTGAGTTCAGGTGTGACAAGTATCCATAAAACACAGATCATCCAGACAAGCGGTATCCATAGAAAACTGATTGCTATGATATCTTTGACAGCGGAACGATTGAAATCTCTTTGCCTTGACGAATACCGCGTTACCGGACACTCTACATACTGCGATGTTTCGCGATATGCAAAATAAAGAGCTTCGAGTTGCCGGGAATCGAACTTCTGGGGGTTGATTTCGACTCCGTCTGTGTTTACACGGTGACCTTTTACACACTTTACAAGAGCTATAGATGCAAATATGAAGCCTGCTAAAAGAGCAAAACCTGCAATAAAATATAACATTGACGGTGCCCACTTAAATCCGGCCCAGGCTAAAGCCGCACATAATATCCCGGCTAAAAGTCCGGGAATAAATAATTTACCTCCACCGAATGTGCCGAAACATAGACTGACAGTACAGGCGATACAGCATATTGTCGCAGCTGTAATGAAATGTCCGTGTATAGGATTACCTACAGGGTAGTCGTAGAGCCATGAAAACAATAAAACTAATATTGTCGGAATTCCGCCAAGAAGGAGGGATACGAATAATCCCGCCTTGACTGAAAGATTGCTTTTCCGTAGTTTGCCAGCTGCTTTGTCAATTGTCTTTATTGCACGATGATAGCGCTGATAGTAGTAATCCTTGGGTACAACTTTACCTATAAACTCAGTATATTTGTTTACTTCTTGTTCATAAGTACCGATATTTTCTACATGTAGTTTAGGATTTTCCTGATAAAATATGCTGAGCCATGCATAAAGCCAGGGCATTGGTTTGCCGTTACCATCAGGAAGCTTACATTCGCCGCTTTCAGACTCTCCCGTTTTGTTGCGGTTAGCCAATTGTCCCAAGAGTCTTGATGTATTTGTTTTGCTGTCTTGCGGATTCATAAGTACCTCAATTACATCTTTGGGGTACTGTTTTAGTTGCTCTGGAGATGTAACAATACTGTCGCCTATGGGATATGTTGGAGCATGCCCGAGAAAACAGGCAACTGTTTTATAGGCCCCGATTACCATATCGTATGGAAAAACTTTGCTCGTGTTCTCTTCACTTTCATAGTCCATGCATCGCATGTTCAAAAAAATGAGATCCATGTATTTTTCACCGCGTGCACGGCAGAAGTCTCCTATCAGGAATGTCTCCATGGTGTCAAATTCACCGATAAATGCATCTTGATCAACCTTGTTGAGCGCCATCAGATTAAGCCGACGGTTGAGAAATTCGCCTATCTGAGGGATTGTATAGCACCGCTCCGGTGAATTCTTGTCTGTGTTGAAGAACAAATCTGCTTCAGGATTCAACTCATAGGCAATGCGGTATGCCGAGTTAGAATTATAATATATGGATTCAAGGTCTTCTGAACAGTTGTCGTAAAGTTGTTGGATTCTGCCTGCCAGTGAAGAATCGATTGTTGCGAGCCATACAATTAGTGCCGGATTGTTTAGCACGACCTGGTTAATAGGGGAGAGCGGCATTGGATTGTCGAAAGCACCGATGCTGAGCTTGGCAAGAAGTTCGTCGACTGTCGAAACAAAGTCCCAGCCATCTTCGGTCCATACCGGGAAGTTGAGATCAGGATCAAGCAGTATTGCAAGGTAATATGCCGACATAAAAGCACGTAGCCTTCTTATGGCATCAGAACCATCGTCATAGAATGGTAAGTCACATTTGGAATAGTTGTTTATTAAATTGACAGTATCATCTAAGCCACAGGCTCTGAGAAACTTTTTCAAATCGGAATCCGGTTCAAGTATTTCATCCTCCATATCGGTGTAATTGGACAAAACTCCCGAGGCGAGTTCCTTTAAATCTGAGTAGGTCTGTCCCGTAGGATCTGTATATTCCATTGTTTTGTCTGCCACTCTTTTGCGCGTTCTTTTATGGGGTGTATTATCTTTGTTTGACATATCAAGAAGCTTTGGTGTTTTATAATTTTTGCCGGTGTCTTATTATTGTGTAGACACGGGTTGCTTTTCGGCTTGTAAGTATCGGGCGGCGACATAGCATGTGCGTCCGTTATAGTCTATGCTGGCAAAGCCATTGTCTATTTTTTGTACCTTTACCTTCTGACCGCGGGTAAGGGTTCCCCGAATGGCACTGGTGGTGTTTGGTTCGGCACGTACATTGAGCACCGCTGCTGTACATGTGTATGTCTCTTCATGCGTATTGGCTGCAACAACAGTTGTAGCCGGCTTTTTCTCTTTGTCGGAGGCAATGGCTGAGTGCGCCCATCCGCCTATCAGGGCGGAAAGGAACAATAAGAATGTGATCCCGTTCCAGAAAATGAAACGTCCGGCAAACATAAGGACTCCTGTTAATATTGACAGGGCTATTTCGCCTATATAATAACCTATCCCTATGACTATCAGTGCGCCAATACCCACAAACAGTGCATTAAGAAATCCGGAGCTTACCCATGTAGCTATTACGGCACCTACGGCACCTATGATAATAATAAAAAACAGCCATATACATACTTTATCGACAGCTTCATCAAAGTTGTCGGAAAACCAGTTGCCTATATTGGAGATGCAACGGTCAAAACGCTGCCACCAGTTGAGACTCGAGGCGGGCGCATATGTGGTGTCTGCCGTGGTTGTACTTGCATATCCGGCATAGCGGTTGTTTACTCTTGGAGGAGGAAGCTTGACGTTGGAAAAGGTTCCTCCATCCGGGTCAAATCCGAAGGGTAGATGTGGCATTTGAGAATACTATTTTATCCAAATCGACTGTTACGAGCACAGGCATATCCTTGCTTACTTTACCGTCGATAAGTGCGTTTGTTAATGGATTGATTATATAGTCGTTGATGGCACGTTTTACCGGACGACCACCATATTCGGGCTGATAGCCCCGCATGGCAATAAAATCATTGACATATGGTCCGATTTCGACAGTTACACCCTTGTCAGCCATTTTTTTGATTTCCTTGTTCAGGTTGATTTCTGCAATCTTCCGGATTGAGTCAAGATCAAGAGGCATGAACATCACGATGTTGTCAATACGGTTCACGAACTCAGGAGCTACTCGCGCTTTCATCTGACGCATGACTTCTTCTGTGCAGCGAGTTACGTCCTCGTCTGTAATATCATTACGTCCGCAGAGGCTTTGCAGAATATATTGCTGTCCCATGTTTGAGGTCATTACAATCAGTGTGTTCTTGAAGTTGATGACTTTACCCTGCCCATCAGTCATGCGACCGTCATCGAGCACTTGCAAAAGCGTTTCGAATACCTTCGGGTGCGCTTTCTCTATCTCATCGAAAAGTACCACGGAAAATGGCTTACGGCGCACCGCCTCTGTGAGCTGTCCTCCCTGTTCATAACCTACATAACCCGGTGGCGCACCAAACAGACGCTGTACAGAGTGCTCCTGCTGGTATTCACTCATGTCGATACGTACCATCATATCGGGATTGTGGAAAAGGAATTTAGCAACAGCTTTGCACAGCTCGGTTTTGCCGGTGCCTGTGGTTCCCAGGAACAGGAACGAGCCGATAGGACGTCCTGAATCGCTAAATCCAAGTCGTGAACGCTTGATGGCATCAGCAACAGCCTTCACTGCCTTGTCCTGACCTACGACAGATTTGTGTAGCTCTTCTTCGATGTGCTGCATGCGCTCCGCCTCATCGGCATCCATTTCTGCTACAGGAATGCCTGTCCAGTCGGTAATCACCTTACGAATATCTCCAACCGTCATGGGACGTGCCTCACTGCCTATCCGTATATTTGCTGCAGATTCATCTAAAAGATCGAAAGCTTTGTCAGGTAATTTACGGTTAGTGATATAGCGTGCGGAAAGTTCTACTGCCGCCTTGCAAACCTCCGAAGAGATTTCAATACCATGATATTGCTCATATCGCTTTTTGGCTCCTTCAAGGATTTCAATTGCAGACTCTATGTCTGGCTCGTCGACAGTGATTCGCTGGAAACGACGCTCAAATGCAGGATCCGCTTCAATTCGTTTATATTCGTCGATTGTTGTCGCACCGAATATTTTAATTTGGCCGCGTGCCATAGCGGGCTTTAATAAGTTAGCTATGTCATTGTCCGAATTACTGTTATTGGTAATCAGCATATGGATTTCATCTATGAATAGCACAAGCTGCGGATCCCCAGAGGCTTCGGAAAGAATATTTTTCATAATATCCACGGCATCGGGCATAGACTTTACGGACGTAAAGTCTAAACTGTAAAGTTTGAGTTGTGCCAAAACTTCTGGGACAGTGCCTTCATAGAGACGCATAGCCAGTTCTTCGGCGATAGCCGTCTTGCCTGTACCGGCTTCGCCAACCAGCACCGGATTGTTTTTTGTCTGGCGTGCAAGAATCAACAACGTACGTTCTACTTCGTCATCACGGCCGATGGCGTGTTGAATCTTTCCTTGTGCTGCCAATTCAAGCATATTGGTGCAGTATTGTTTTACTGTTGCACCGGTGCTTCTGTCATCCTGAGCTGAGTCTCGCACTGTGGGTTGATCGGAGACGGCAACTTCCGGACGGTTGGGGTCAAGAACGAGCAAAGAGACAAATTGCGGTGAGTATGCAATCATGGCATTCAGCAATGTATCGATACCGACTGTTGGCACATTGGCAATTCTGCTGAACACCTGTTCTACGTCGGGCGCGAAATAGACACGGCCGTCACGCGATGTGCCATCGTTGGCGGTCATAGCCTGGGCAACCTGCTGCATAGATGCATTCAGATCGTAGCCGTGACTTTCCAGAACACTGCGTACCAGCGTGCTGTCAACCTGACACATCCCTGCAAGTATCCCCGGTAAATCCACATGTGATGCGGCGCGCTGTTTACAGAATGCCGCAGCAGCCTGTATGGCATCTTGAGTAGGCTGGGTAAAGTTCGAAAATTCCATTATTTTATTTGGAAATTGAGATCTATGTCACTTAGGTTTAGATTTGCCAGATCACCCATGCGTTCTTTTAGCAAATCTGTTTCGGTGGTATCTGTAGTCAGAACAGAATGTCCGCAAAGACCACAACCGGGATTACGAGGCACATCTACACCGTACCATTTCATAATTGTCGGCATGCGCTGAGGGTTTGCAAATGAACCCCAACGGACATACTGCCTTTCCCGACGGTTTGCCCACATAAAGTAATTCTGTCTGAGTTCATCTTCGAGAGAAGCTATGCCGGCATCTGTACCGCGTGACAACTCCGTCAAAGCTAATTTTACCATCATGTTTGTGATAGGCTCGATATCTGAACTGAGGCCGACTTGAACAAATGCCTCTGCATCATTCTCCGAAACATATGCAGGGATCTGTCCTGATCGTTTTGCTGACTCAAAATTGGTAATTTCTTCTTGCTGTGGATCAAACCAGTCTGTGCCGAGCAAACAGAAATAGCAGGCATGTCCGGGACGGTAAATAAACACGTCGCCGCCTTCAGCACGTGTCACGGCACGACCAAATATACCGATGGTCTGATTCTTTACCAACAGTTGCGAAACATTGTAGCGAGAA
This sequence comes from uncultured Muribaculaceae bacterium, assembly GCA_948788915.1. Lineage (GTDB taxonomy): Bacteria > Bacteroidota > Bacteroidia > Bacteroidales > Muribaculaceae > Lepagella. The sequence goes on from CAQFOZ010000022.1 coordinate 10,776, forward strand.
GTATTATTGTCTGTGCAAACCATTACGATATCAGCAGCGGCAATCTCTTTGTCGAGGAGATCCATATGCTCATTGACATTTATTGGCAAGCGTTTGACATCGCAATAGGGGTTCTTGCCGAGAATGGCATCTGCGACAGCATCGGTCTTCAGACGGCCGAGGTCATTGACTGTACATATATGTCGTGACAGATTATGAAGTTCGACACGATCAAAGTCAGCGAGAACAAAATGACCGATGCCTCCTTTTGCGAGTTCTACGGCGATAGGTGCCCCGCCACTGCCAAGGCCGATAATCAGTACTTGTTTGTCGGACAGTGCATCTACTTCAAGAAGTCCTTTGGCTCGCTTGTAGAGGTTTTCTTTCGGGGGAATTTCTTCTGCTTTGATGTCACCGATCATGGCTGTTCCATCAGGAGCAATATCTACCTTTATGTCACACTTGATGTTATGTACACCTCCGGAAAGCGAGAAACTGACAGTGCGGCATTTGCCGAAGGCATGACGGAGAGGAGCAAAGCGCAGATGTATCACACCTTCGCCTTCCCACTCATATGCAATGCCTGTGGACTGTTGTTGGCCGGAGGAAATAAAGTTTTTTACTTCCTCACCGTCAATATAATATATATTCATGCGAAATAGGGTTCTTTTGCAAGGGTGTTTAATGGAGCCTGACCTTCCTTGAGTTGTTCACCGGGGTTAATGTGAACAAACATACCCTGTTCCGGATCCCAAACGGTCTGACCGGCAGCCGCAGACTTGTTGGCAGAAGGGTTTGATTGTCGTTCTCTCATCTCGTTTGACAGTTGGTCAAGACTAAGTGGTTGTGCCATAATTTATATCATATTTTTAGTGTTAAGTAAGTATAAAAGATTAAAATACACTTACTAAGTATGACTCGCAAATTAGTTAGTGCATATTTTTAGTGCATTTTCGAGGGATTTATGAGAGTTCAGGAAGGAGCAATGCGGGCATTGTGACTGACTGAACTCGCTTAAATCACCGGAAAGACGCAAAAAGATGCGTTGACTAATCAAATACATTAAATAATTTCGATGTCATACTTATTGTTTAAATTTGAATATTTACTTAATGATTAAGATAATCTTCGCGGGTGTAGTTTTCAGACATATGTCTGAGATAAGAGTCGATGGTGCGACCGGTTTTGATGCTCTGTTCGTAGATGTTGAGCCACAGCACACAGCGAACATATACCATCCACAATGACATATTGGGTTTCCAGGCACTGGGATGATAATGGCAAATCTGAGTCCATCCGCAAGGATGGGGCGACAGTGTGTGGTTAGGGGCGCTTGCCTCGTTCATCAGCTTGCCGTTATGGTCACGCAACATGCACTCAACGTATGCGTTGGGTTTCGTATAGGGATATCCCGGTGTCTCGATGCGCATAACATACATCTGGCGATTGTTGGTCTGTGCCACTATGCGTAGATATGTCGTTCCATTATCGTTGCCAAACTCATATGCGTTGGAGTTTGGCATGTAATGGGCAATGACGGCTTTTTCAAGATTTAATCTTTCAGTGTCCATAATTTTGAATGTTTGATTTATTGGGGTTAGTAATACGGATCCATTTGTAAAATCGTTCGGGCAACGGATACTCTGAAAGCATTCGCCACACATTCATCGATTCGATATTATACATGTCGTCCTCTCGCATCTCTTTCCCTTGCAATACTGTATATACAGGCGACTTATCCGGAAATCCGAACGGCAACATGATTTCAAGATTTTCTCCGTGCATGGAAATGATGGGCTCTCCGGCATCTGTAATTTCAGTCACGGGACTTGGATCGCTGAAAAACTCGCGACAATAGGCAACAAAGCCCTTCATTTGCTCGACATGTTCCATACATTCTACAAGCCAGTGTCTGCGCGACTTTTCTTCGGCAAGGGGCTGTCCGTTGACCGTCAGCATCTCTCCATGTGATGCCTTAGCCACTTTCGGTTCATAGAACCTGCCCTGATACATCTTGTCTATTACCGGACGGAAAGGACTCTCCATGTCTACAATATCCCATGCGGCATGCACATAGTGCTCAGGACGCACTTCGCAAAAATTGAAAGCGTTTACGGTTGTCTCTGTAGGTGTGCAGTTGCCGATGCAAAGCAACATTCGCGGAAATCCCGGTTTGCCGACACCGCGTAACATCGATGCGACATCGCCTCCGCTCGGACGGGCAAGATCGAGCTGATGATGCGAATGCCACTGACCGATATGTTGCATGCGAGTGGCCAGACACATATCAACCTCATAACGATCCACATATTCTGGATCCTGAAGGAATGAGGTGGCTCGATGCCGTGCATTGGGACCGGGCCCCACAGCATACAGCACAACAGGTACGCCCTCCGGTGTCCAGAAACCGAACAGCTCGCCTCCGGTCTCAATATCGGGGTAGTCGAGAATGCAGCGTGACATGAAGTCAATCTCGCTGCGGTAAATAATCGCTTTGGAGGCCGGTCGCATGATTGGCGTCGTCTCGTTTCGTTGTCTTGTAAATATTGCCATTGTGTCTAATTACGTGTTCTAATATACATCGTGTGATTCAACGCCTGTGTGCATGCCCACCTCCTGGCGGTCAACTTCTTTGCGTGTGAGATGGGTGTCTGTCTCCTCATAATTGCAATGGGAACAGATGAAATAATCACGATAAAATGTGACCAGATAGGTTACCTCGTAATCAATGTAACTGTATAGACGGTGGCGTCGTTTGTGATTACGGACGTTTTCGCGGTGAGTTTCGCTTCTGCCGTCGTTGTATTTGGTTGTGACCTGAAGCCAGGACTGGTATTTCTCGTCTTGTTCGCTCAGTAGCTTGTCGCGTCTGATATCTTTGCCTTTCATATATTTCGTACCGGTGACTTCGTCATGGTCGTATTTGATTGTGTGGATATGCTTGCATCGTGGACAGCGTTCGTGAGGCATGCAATCTCCAAGGTATTCTTTTGCCCAGCGCATACAGTAATAGCTGACCGGAAGTAATGGGATAACCAATAACCAGTGCATTCCCCATGCCATAAGTGCTATAGCCCAGTAATAGAAACCAACGATAGATACTGCGGTTATAATCGCTTTCAATGTCTTATTGCTAAACAGTCTAAATACCGGTGGATAGGCGATCATCCATCCTATGAACAGCACTAACAGTGATGGTGTGAGACAATACCACGCAATCCCGAAAACGAGCACAAACACTAAACCTACATATAAATACCATGGCACTCCCGTTCCCTGGTCGGAGGGAATTGAATATGAACTGCTCCGGGTAAGAATTCTGGTCAAAGGCATGTCAATTATCAAACCTGCCAGCGGTGCGTATCCAAGAATCCAACCATTGTTGGCCTTATCCTTCACAATCTTATACTCGAATTCTATGGCATTACCGTCTCTGTCAAATGTTATGGAAGGTTCGTAAGGGCGTCTTTCGGAACCGTAGGTATAGATGCGGAAGCCGGCTTTTTTACTGCCATCTTTGTTTACAAGAATATCGTAGGCCATACCATATTTCTTCTCTATTTCCTCAAGTGTTTTACCTTTCATTTTCTCCAGACCTTTCCTGGTGGCAACGGTGGTGGAGGCGTTGTTGTCAAGGTTTAAATCTTCCCAATTATCTAATATTGGCACCATATCTTCTCCCCGCAGCTCAAATTCTTCCCCTCTTGAGGTCTTGGCAAGGTATTCATGAACAGTCAATCCAAGATATTTGGGCACGAGGCCGACAACTGTGTCTCCTTTGTGTTTCCCTTCAATAACCAGCTGCTTTATGGGTAGTTGCGAGGCATCAAGTTCACCGCGGTCTCCATTGGAAGTTTCAACCAAGATATCCTGATGATATGTCAGGCGTGTAAACCCAAGAATACGCACGCTGTCTCCTCGAGAGAGCGTTACTAACGTAGTATCACCGTTTATGACAACCGGAAGTTTCTGCTGATTGTCAAGTTCTATGACCGGTCCCGCAGTCCTTACCTGATTGTCAGATGTAGAAACATCTAAAATCAGTGTTGCGAATACTATGATAAAGAGAATGCCGCAAATGCGAGTATAAGTATGCTTCATATATGATAGGCTTATATTCGTTTTCTATTGTTTATTGTGTGAGCGAAATTCGGTATGATTTACGAGTCTTCCGAAAGCCTGAACCGCCTCTTTATGACCGAGCCTGGCAGCTTTAGCAAACCATCTGCACGCCTCGTTTACATCCTGTTTCACACCTTTGTATTCCCTTTCATTTTCTTTCTCCCCTGTTTCATAAATACGGCCAACGTAATATTGGGCACTAGCATTACCGGTTTCAGCAGCCTGGAGAAGATATCTGAGTGCCAGACGATAATTTTCATCCCTGCCGTCACCGAAATAAAAACATTTACCGATTTCGTACATTGCCTCTGGATCGCCGTTTTCTGCGCGATACAACGCACGATCTGCTCTGTATATATCGCGAAAGTAGTCGTCATCTATATCGCGAGGCCCATAATCGGGCAATTCGTCATTTTTCATGGTCTTAGGTTTTTGAAAGATTATCATTCATGTCGATAAAATTATGGCACGCACATTGTCGAACTGTCCGGCAACAAGGTCAGCAGGAGAAATAAGGAAATCAAGAACTCCACAATCCATGAAATTCAGATTGAAGTCCATCCCCTCAAACGAATCTATCTGGAGCAATATCTGCCAGTCTTCGTATGGCGCATCCCAGGATTCCCATTCCCGGTGAGTCGGTAACGCGAAAAGGGCATGATCGTCTCCAAGATAAGGGTTCTTATATGCAAAACTGATACTCTTCTCACATGGAGATAAAGGCTCATTTTCATCATCTACAATCACCACCTCCTGCATATTGTCAATTGCGGGGAAATAAAGTACTTTTACATCTTCAGGTTCGCTGTAATGACTTTGGATGCCATCGCTTGCAGCCATAATGCCGAGGTTATGGTCAATTTTGGCGAAGAATGACAACAGACCGCTTTGTGGAAGAGGATTCTCCGGTGCAAAAGATGAGAGTTCGGCAAGATTGATTTGACATATGAAGACATAAGGATAGTAGTCTCCCTCGTCATCAATATACATGGGATAATTAAAACCCTCCGGCAGATCGGGGTTACCCCAGAATCGGGAAGCTCCTGTCGAAAGTTTCTCGAAAGGTTCGGAAAGTATCAGGTAAATCGGTTTGAGAGATTCCATTTTCTTGTTTTCAATCAAAAATTACACCGGGGTTCATCATGTGTGGATTGCGCCACAGAATTCTGTATTTCCTGGCAAGCAAGTCGGCCATGGCTTGCCAATATTCAAAGCAGAATCCCATGTTGTGCGGTGTGCCTGCAAAGTGCTCATCAAGTTCGTCCTTGACTTCGTAATATATGTCCTCCCACCGGCGGCTGTATTCAATACGATCTTTTTTCAGGACACCTTCCTGGGGATTCATCCTGATTTCCAACAATTCCTCGTCAGAGATAAATTTCAGTATTGCCTCGTCGTCGGCTCCATGTATGGAGAGCAGATTGTCAAGACGGTACAGCTCCCGCGCCATGTCGGCTACCTCTTCTCTGTCATACTCCTCTCCGGCATCCGCTATTTTTGCTGCACGACGTATAAAGGAATCCAGGATACTATAACGGTCATGATTGAAAACTGTCTCGCGCAGTGCAGCTACTATGCGTCCGACGGCAACCTCCAACGTTGCAAATGGCACTTTTCCGTTAGTGATCAGAGGATTCACCGCTTTGCGGTAATCCTTCAGTGACCGTTCTATTTGACCTTTAACCATAGCTTCGGCATTAAGTGTAAGAAGCTGTATCATCTCTACATCGTAGTCATGACATTTATTTTCCTTATCAAGCATGGCTGTAAGAACACCATAGGTTATGCTGTCATATCGTGCTCCCAAAACCACATCATCCGGCTTGACGGTATCTTTCAATGCGAAAGCCTCATCTATGCGCTGCTTTACTGTCTTATCACTGTCTGCGGTGATAAATTGCAGTTGATTGTAATAATCATTTATAGTCATCACAAATCCTTTTATTTTTAGAAACAGTTTCTTAGTCCTCTTCCTGACAGTTCTCTGGTTCCCAGATCATATCCATAATGTCGAAGGCTCCGGAGATACATGTTCCCCGGCATCGGCAAGGAGATCGTAGAAACGCAGTGTGTCGTCCATAAATTCCGCAGGATCGTTGTTGCGGATGGCAATATCCATCCAGTCCCAACCGACAATATTGTCGGGAGCGAGGGCTCCGTGGGATATGGCTTCAAGGAGAAGCCGTTTGAAACGATCGAGGTTGGTTATTTTGCAAGTTGACCAGTCTCGGCATGATTCAAGCAGGGCTTTGCACATCCACATGCCGGTATCCCCGTTTTCAATGCAGGTATCAACTTTCTGCAACAATTCATCCTGCAGGGAACGGTAGTCGGGTGTGTCAGACACCTTGGAGCTTAAGTTTATTATGGCATTGACAATCTGTTTATGTCCTTTTGCTTTTTTCATTTGGTATTTTATTTTAAGAAACCGTATGGATTAAACTACCATTCACTGGAAAAGATTCTTAACTGGAATGAAAATCTCATATTTAGTGTATATATTGCAATTTGTAATAAATTAACACTTTCTATATGCAAATATATATTAAAATCATTAACAATACGTCTACACATCATATAAATATGATTGTAAATTGTAGATTTCATGTTAACAATACATCAAAAGTTGTTTACAATACGTAAAATTGCCTATCTGTCAATGTATTGAGAAATTTCGTTGGAGAACATCAGTCCGTCTTTTTCATCTGTTGCGCTAATTTCTTGTGCTGTTAGTGCAGCTCTGCCTCATGCTCTTTCAGGTAGTGCCTGAGACATTCAGGATGCATATCGAATTCAGCTGTGACTTTTGCTTTAATGTGTTTGCTCTCTTTTAGCTCAAGCTGATGGCTTCAACGTGTTGATGTATGATGTCTGTGCGTCAGCTATAAAAGGGTATGGCTTTGGATTTACAGCTGTCCCATTCTTTGGGTAATATCCTGTATTTTATTGCTATATGTCTGATTGCCTAGTGGCTAGCGACATAATGTGCGATATTTCTTGGATGTTCTTAGGCCGTTGACTGGCGAGATTTTATTTTTACTGTTGTTATATGATTGATTTGGAAGTTATCAGGAAATTAGCTAGCCTTAATGTCACGCTGGCAGAGGCAAGATATTGAATATACTTTCGTGTTGGCAGGGCAATTGTTGATGGTAATGACAGTTGTATGCTTTAGAAGCAAATGATTAATTTAGATTTGTCATATAGATAAATTAGCACAGTTAATTTTATGGTTGCTGGTCAAGCATGTGAAATATAATATGTTGTGTTGTTATGAGTGGAACTTCGAATAATTTACTAACTTTGCAACTGTATCAGATATTGTTATGCTGTCTAGATATTTAGAAAGCGTATGCTTGTCTGGTATTTGGAAACCGTTGAAATTTTAGATATACTGCTGGTGGCATAGGTGTACGCAATAGGTTGACCGTTATTGTTGCATCAGTATATTGGGGTTTCTTATAACATTTAAACAAGATGTAATATACCAATATACAGGTCTCATTTTGTATTTTTGTTATTAAGAGTTTGTCAATTTGATATGAGCTATATGGTTAATAATGTCATATTGTATTTACTTGGACTTTCCACTATGTTTTTCGGCATGATGGCAGTCTTTTTTTATCGCAAGGGTGAAAGACTGCACAAACTCGTAGCCCTTTTGATGCTCACGATCTCAATCCAATGTGTCAAGGATTTTGTAATAGTAAGCATAGGACTTTTTGTCGATTCAGACTATTGGAAAGAGATAACGGCGATAGATATGGTTGCAGTGCCTATGTATGCCTTTGTCCTGACTGAACTTGTCAACCCCGGTCGTATCACGGTTAAGAGTATGGTATGGCAGGAGCTTCCGTTCGTGTTGTTACCGGTTTTGTACATTGCCAATGGCGCCTTGTGGATTTTTTATCTTGAAGTGGCATGGGCTGCGGTTTATGGCACAGCATATCTTATATGGACAGCTGTCAGTATTCCCCGTTATAATCGGAACCTTCAGGAACAGTATTCATATACGGAAAATGTTAATCTGAACTGGCTTAAGATAATTCTATATACATTCTATATTATACTCGGACTTTGGGTTTTTGACAGCATTGCTCTTCATTTTTATATGGAGTGTGTTTATATGGCCTGTAATCTGGTTTTATGGATGGTAATTTCATTCTTCCTGTTCCGTCATGAGTCGGTTATTGATGAGCTTGTTGACTGGGTTCCCAAGACGACAATAGAAGATTCAAGTATTGACAATTCTTTGGCGACACGCATTAAAGAACTGTTTACTGTTAAGAAAGTTTTTCTAAAGCCTGATTTGAAATTGTCTGATATAGCACGTGAAGTGGGATCCAACCGTACATATGTGAGCAATTATTTCAATAGTGAGGCTACGGCCAACTTCTATAGTTACGTGAACTCATATCGTGTAATGTACGCGTGTGAACTGCTTGCGGATGTCACGATTCCGGTTCAAGATGTTGCGTTGAAGTCAGGGTTCAATAGTGCGTCTGCGTTTTCAAGAGTATTCGCCAAACACATGGGCTGCTCCCCGACAGTTTTTAGAAAAAAATCAAATGAATGAGTGATTTGCATGAATTAAAGTGCATTATACGCATTGTAAAGATAGTTTGTGCAGTCTAAACAATTTCTTTTTACGATATGTTGAGTTTATTTTACTGAATGTTAATCTGTGATATCGTTTACGGTTTAATTTAGAATACTAAATCAATTATGTCGCAATGGAAGAAAAAATAAAGACTCTTGCCGGAGTGTTTAGCATGATGGTTACGAATGCCAACAGTTTCTGTGATGTATGGAAGAATATTAAACTTGGACGGGAGGCTTTTGCTATTATGAAAGAGTTGCCGGACACCATACCGGGAGAATTTGACACACCGGCCGACAAGGCTGCCCTGCTCGGACAAATGCTTGATCAAATGGAGGAAACGTATACTCCACGTTTTTGTATCATCGTTAGAGAATATATGCATAAATTAGCACCCGGTGATGTTGGCAACGATGCAAAAATTGAACAGCTTCGCGATTATATAGACCTTTCGCTTCCGATGGAAGAGTATTGCCGGAAATATCACAAACATTTGAAGTTTGATCCGGTGGAGCGCACAGAAGAGATGGAAGCTGTGATTGAAAGCGTAGAGAGGGAAGTGGCAGATGAACTTTACGGCATACCAAGAGGCATGGGGTTCTGCTTCGCACATTGGCACGCCCGCAAAGTCGCACTCGCCCTCCGTGGGATTGAGTGGGACTCGCCGGCTGTAATGAACCCGGGAGTAATGTTTGACTGATTTTGACAGATATGGAAGAGAAGAAAGAGGAGACAAAATTCTCCATGGCGGATTTGTTGCCGACAGTGCTCGATATAAATGTGCATCATTATGTGCGTGATCAGTCGTTGGCTACGAATTATGACGAGAGTGTTCGCATCGATTCCCGCAACATTGTAGCCGGAAATTTGATTGATACCGGCAGTCTCGTTTGTGGCAAACTCATGGTTAAAGAAATCACGGAAGAATCTATAACCCTCATTCACATTCCCAGCAAAGAGACACATACCCTCAAGTTTGAGGAGGAGTGGGTAATAGGACCATATATCAGCGATAACAATCCTTATGTAAGCAGCGACGAGATTACGATGACAATCAAATACGATCTCCTCACACCATGGGCGCAGATACCGGATATCGTGGACAAAATCATGCAGGTTCATGAAAAAAGTACAGGCTCAGTAATCCCCGAAACGGTGGAAGATGAAGAACGTGTGCTGGCACTCCTGAATCTGGAACTTGAAGCCGGTGATGTGGGATCCTATCCACTGAAGGCATTGCTGAGCGCATGCAACAACTGGTATACAGCCAGGATTGTCAGGCTCGGGATGTTTCAGGAAATACTTCTAGAGGGAATTGAAAAAGGAGCCCTGGCACCGGATGATGAAACCGGATGGTCATGGTTGAAGGTTGCTGCGGATACAAACGATCCGGAGACGTTCATGACCGACATGGACCGATATTACGACCTTCTGGCAAGTGCAGTCGAGAACGGCAACACTGATGCGCTTGATATAATGAATACCATCTGGGAACCGGAACAAATAATTGAAGAAGACTGATGAGTCTGACCTGCATTGACAGATATCTTAACATGATATTTGACACAGCCAGAGTCTCTGAAACCTTCTCTGCCGAAACATTGCTTTATAAAACAGTATATGGAGAAGGAGGAGCCTTTGATAATATTTCATAATAACACTTAAATTCGGTTGATTATGAACTTCCTGAAACGAATTTTCAGTATTGGCAGACCCCGGTTGATATGTTTCGTGCTGATGATCTTTACACTTGGTGCGCTTCTGTTCGATGTTTTTATGCAGAATGATAAGCTAAGAGAGGATGGCCCGACGTTCATACTTGACAAGTCGCAAAAGATGATTGTCACATTAGGCAATGATTCTTTATATGTGTCTCTGTCAAAGGGAGACTCCATTCGGATTCTCGGTCTTCGCCGCTACACGGCGCAACAGCAGTTTCTTGTACAGACCGCTCGAGGAGACCGTGGATGGTTGCAGTGTGATAAGTTGCCTGTTCCCGAAGTGTTGTTTAAAGGACCGCACAAGGGGGATACAATCAGGCTCACAGGGGAGATATTTATTGATAAAGGTACTTATGTCCGTGGTTATTACGCTGTCCTTCCTGATGGTTCGAAAATTGAGACCGGGGCTGAAAGTTTCATCCCTGCGATTGATGGTTGGCAGGACATGGTGCTTGACGACAACCTGATGACAGCCGTCGGAACGCAATCGTATTTCAGTTCTCTGACAGGTAGAACCTTGAAAGAACTTGAAAATAAGATAGGTCCTGCTGTCCAGATATATCACCGTTTAGACGGCACTGCGCTTGCTCAGTTCAGGGCAAAGGCTATGGGAGATGATGGCAAATTCTATAATCCCACATATACAATCGATGCGGACGGCTACGCCGTTGATATAAAATTTGACTACAAAAGCGGACGCGGCGATTGGCTGTTGAAACTTTTGCCGGGTTCAAAGTTGATTCTCAACACACCTCTGACGGGAGCGATGATTCGTACCAGCGTGTATAGCTGGGAATATGACCCTCTGAATACCAAAGGATTCAGGCTTTTTGTGTTCTATTCAGTTGCCATAATGACTATGATTCTCGGAATCTTTTGGATGTTCTTTACCCCCTCGCTTATAGTTCTGGCTATGGGTTGGCTGTTACAATTTTCAAAAGTGTTTGCTCTGTTGTCCGACAAGATTTTGAAATATGTGATGTTGGGTGTAACTATATTTTGTACCTATTGGTGGACTGTTTCCATGATTGCCTGGGGTATATTTTGGCCATTACTGATTATTCTGTTCTTTTTCAGTCGCTATAGCTACATTGCTGCCTCTTGTGTGCTTTGTACCAGCCCCCATCAACGTTGTCCAATTTGCCATAGATTGCATACCATCAAATTTGATTTCGATGAACTTATCGACACAGAATTTAAGAAGGGAAGTGACATACGGCAAGGCAAGTTGCTTGGCAAAAAACATAGCTGGTATCAGACCTATGACCTCATAACGACTACGTATAGAAACGTAGACGGAGGGACTACCACCTCTACGAGAAAGGCCAATTACAAAAACCACAAACAAGTGCATGAAACTTACGAGATGATTGAGTATGATGTCACATATCAGATGGATCATTATCACGATCACTGGCTTTGCGACAAATGTGGACATGAAGAAATCCTCAACAACACAGTGTGCACTGAAGTTGACCGTAAAATGACCGGAACCCATACTTCCACAAGCACTTATGAGGCATGAGCATGTTGAGAATATACTAAAAACGGTTCTGAATCGAGATTGTTAGGTATAATGAGGGTGTTCATTTTGATGCACCCTCATTATATATTAATTTTAAATGATCGTTTTGCCGAATGGAAACAATGCTAACTTCATCAGTTTGAAGTGTTGAAGTCCAAACGGGATACCAACTATCGTGATACAAAACAACAGACCCCAGCCAAGATGAGTCAAAGCGATGACAAAGCCGCCGAGAAACCACCATATTACATTCATTATTCCTGCTATACACCCGGAAGATCGGCAATCGCTTGTAATATCAGTGCCAAACGGCCACAAAGCGACCGTAGCAAGCTTCATTGTCTGTAGTCCGAAGGGAATACCTATAATGGTAATCATCATTAGAATGCTTGATATGGCATATTCAATGGCAATCATCAGACCGCCAAAAACAAACCATACTATATTGAGCAGAATGTTCATATTAATTTCACCTGATGACAGTAAAGTTCCCTCTGGGAATAATCATTTCAGCTTCTTGCCATCTGAAAAGGCGTTGCCTACACGATGACCAAGTTCGATGTAACCGTTATGGATGGGATCGAAGGTGATGAGTTTCATTTTTTCGACATCAGGTTTACCATCTTCGGCAAGGTACTCATCTTTGCAGATGATATTCAATATTTCAGCGATGATATAATAACCGGTTGCTGATTCATCCAGTTTCTTGACAATGCGACATTCCATTGTCATAGGGAACACATCAAAGACAGGAGCGTTGACGTTCTCGCCTTTGTTCGCTTTCCATCCGGTATGTGCAATCTTGTCTGGAGTAGTCTTGCCGCTGACGATGCCAACATAGTCGGAAGCCTCAAGAGTTTCAGTAGTGGCAAATGCGAGAGTAAACTCACCGCAGCGATTGAGATTCTTGGTGGTCTGATGATTTCCCATCGAGATCATCACTTCGTTCATGTCCCACTGACCGCCCCATGCAGCATTCATGGCATTGGGAGTGCCATCTTCATTATAAGTACCGATTATCAGCACGGGCTGGGGCAACACCCACGCCTTAGGTTTGAAATTTGTAGTTTTCATATTCGTTTTAGATTTGAGCACTTATTTTTTTTCTTACTTAACTATAAACGGTGAGGACGATGTTTCGTTCACCACCGTAGTCGCGAAACTCGCAGAGATAGATTCCTTGCCATGTGCCGATATTCAGACGGCCGTTCGTAATTGGAATTGTTAACGAAACACCTGCCAGTGAGGATTTTGCGTGAGCCGGCATGTCATCGGCTCCTTCTATTATGTGATCATAATAAGGCTCATTCTCAGGCACGAGGTGGTTGAAAATCTTATCCATATCAGTTCGCACATCCGGATTTGCATTCTCATTGATTGTCAGCCCGCAAGATGTATGTTTCACAAAAACATTCAGCAGGGCAGATTTGGGTAGCGGGGCGGGAAGTCGGCGAATAATCTCGCCCGTTATCAGATGACAGCCACGCCTCATCGCAGGAAGTCTGAATTCTATCTGTTGTACCATTTTGATTGATTACTAATATTTTAAGATATATGTATATATTGACAATTTCTTAATATATGATCCCTGAATTCTTCATGACCCCTTCTATTTAAAACATGCTAATAATCCAATAATACCGGGACTTGATGCTTTTCGGCAAAGATGACTGCTTGGTACAGTATCGAGTAAGCACATTGCGCCAGTTCTTCAGTGCGGTATTGCTCTTTGGGCGTTTTGTCTGTTCTCCGGATGAATCCGAACAGAAGCTTCGGCTCTTTTATTTTTACAGGTACATAATATTTGTTATTCCTCCAGGAGAGGATAGTGGCTTCGTCGGCTTTCCATAGTTTTTGGTTTAGTTCTTCCAATTCCTTTCTCAGAAGAGAGACAGTGGAAATGGGCCTTTCATCACCGAATGGGTCTGGAACTACGAAAATGGCGTTGTCAGGAATAGGTAGCCAAAGAGATACATCATAGAGCAATGAGTTGGCAATTTTCTTCTTCTTCGCTTCTTTGACAATAGAATCTTCAAAGGCATTCCATCCGTTTTCTATATATTCCGGTAGCGGACAGTTCAAGGAAAGGTAGGCCTGTAACATTACCAATGCACCGAAGGCTTCCCAATCGGGCTTGTCAGTATAATAGTCGCATTCTGTCGTTTCGTCCCATAATGGTGTGGGAAGTGGCAAGTCGAAGGTTGCCGCAATAAAGTTAGCCCATTCGGTAATTGCTTCTCTGATTTGTTCAATCTCCTTTTTGTTTTTTACAGATTCTATTGCATTGCCACATCCGTTTATCATCATGCATTTATAACCGTTTTCTTCAGACAGCTGCTGTGTGATGGTTTTCCAGTTACGGCTGTAGTAGCGGGTTAATTTCCCTGAATATATGTCTAAGCCCATATCGTTTTAGTATTGTCGTTGAAGCCTGTGCGCGATGCAAAGTGCTCTGACTTATCGTAAAATTAACGAATTTTATCGAGGTATGCTATATATGTAACTATATTTCAGGGCAAGATACTGCGTTTTTTAATTTCGGCAAAAAGGTAGGCTTACTTTTTTTAATGTTTTTTACGCTATAATGGGACATTTGTCGCATCGAATGTCGATTATTCGTTGTAACTTTACTTAATTACAGATAATAGACGCATGAAAGAGCAACGGGCTAGGATAATAGGCATCGCACGGCATCGCCTTTCTACCGATGGCGATGGAGTCACTACGCTTGTGGCTTTCCACAGCTGTCCCCTCCGCTGCCGCTATTGCCTGAATCCACAGTCATTAGGCGACGGCAGGCGTTTCCGCGAGTATTCACCTGAGGAACTGTATGCCGAGACGCGCATTGACGAACTTTATTTCATCGCCACAAACGGCGGTATAACCTTCGGAGGCGGCGAGCCTTGCCTGCGTCCGCAGTTTATCCGTGATTTCCGCGAACTGTGTGGCTCCGCATGGCAGCTCAATCTGGAGACTTCGCTCTGTGTGCCGTCGACCAACATCAAGGCTCTGCTCCCGGTGTTCAATACCCTGATCATCGACATCAAGGATATGAACCCCGACATTTACCGTCGCTACACGGGAGAGTCAAACGACCATGTCCTCGACAATCTCCGCCTGATAGCCGAGTCCGGTCGACAACAGGACTGCATTGTCCGCATACCGTTGATACCCGACTATAATACCGACACCGACCGCGATGCAAGCTGCAAGGCTCTCGAAGCCTTCGGTTTCACCCGATTCGATTTATTCACCTACCAAATCCGCAAACACTGACGCTATGGCACGAGGAAAACAGACCTGCAAGATATTGAAAGAGATACGTCGGCAGATTGCCGAGGCTAACGGCATCGAGTTCGCAACGTCGGAATGTCGCTACAAAGGCGACTGCCTCGGCACATGCCCCAAATGCGAAGCCGAAGTGCGCTATCTTGAGCAGCAGCTTTGCGCCCGCTCCCTCATGGGGAAAGCTGTGGCCCTCGCCGGAATCTCGGCGGGTATGATTCTAATGTCAGGTTGCAGTGGCACATCTACTAATCAATCAAGCGAAACCTTGCAGGGCGAGCCTGAAGCATCAGTAGAGCAGATTGAGGTGATTGACACAATCGAGGGAGGTGAATTGCCCGAGATTGAAGATACAGTTGTCATTAAAAAAGGTGAAATTGACGAGTCTATGGTGCCGGTTGCTGGAGGTGTTACAGAAGGATCTACTTCATTCATAGATGAAAGACCCGCATTTCCCGGAGGAATTGATGCTCTAATGCGATTTTTAGCCTCTAACTTGAAATATCCCGAAGAATGGAATGAAGCTTGTGTTGCCGGTAAAGTTATTGCGCGATTGAACATAGACAAGAATGGCAAAATAGGCGATGTAGAGATAATTCGGTGCTCTATCCCGGATGAATTCTCTGAAAGTGCAATAAATGAAGTACAACGAGTTATTGGATTACTTCCTGACTTTGTCCCTGCGCTTAAGAATGGCGAACCTATTGAATCGTATTTCATTCTACCTATAAGTTTCAAATTATCGGACTATGTAGATTATTGTGATTGACTATGGCACGAGGAAAACATACCTGCAAGATATTGAAAGAGATACGTCGGCAGATTGCCGAGGCCAACGGCATCGAGTTTGCCACGTCGGAGTGTCGCTACAAAGGTGACTGCCTCGGCACATGCCCCAAATGCGAAGCCGAGGTGCACTACCTTGAGCAGCAGCTCCGCGCCCGCTCCCTCGCAGGGAAAGCCGTAGCCCTTGCCGGTATCTCGGCGGCCTCCCTCGCCATGCTTATGCCGATGACTTCCGAGGCACAGACACCAACAGAGCGTCAAAACTTTCTGAAAGGGAGTATCCTGATAATGGCTGATACAATCACAGTAAGAGGCATTGTGCTAAGTGGCGATACGTTGCCGGACGGAAGTATATCAAAAGAGCCGTTAATCGGAGCAATAATCTCGAACAATCGCACAGCGTTAGGAGCCATAACCGATTGGGAAGGACATTTTGGATTGCCCGCTTGTGTCGGAGATACATTGAAAGTGGAATATGTCGGTTATGAACCGCAGATGATTGTCGTGACCGAGAATTTGAGGAACGTGGAAATCACACTTGTTCCAAATAATGCGTTATTGGGAGAAGTGGTTGTGGCTGGCGTAATGCCTTATGATACAAGGCTACGAGAAAATCATTACCTCGATCTTAAAGTTACTGACGAAAAAGGAAACGTAATTGAACGTGACAATCTTTATATTGAGCGAGTATGGATTGATGAGGACGGAGAGGAAGATTCGGAACATCTATCTCCGGAATACCTTGATAAAAAACACTCTTGTCGGATTTTCTGGGATTATGACTATGCTCTGCAAGACGAGGAAGGCAAACCCCTTAAAGAAGCGACACTTCGCATAGAGGCAGATGACTACGACGACCCGGTGATAATCAAGGTCAAATATCCCAAACGCAACGCCAAGAAAACCATCAAGTTCAAACACAAAAAGAAATAGCTGTAATGGATCAGATTGGTAAATTCATAGCCTCGGCAGTTGTCATGCTCTTGTTCATGTTCAGCCTGATATTCTGCTTCGACTCGCCCGACACGCTGACCAATATCTTGTTGGTCAGTGCAAACGTGTTGTTTTGTGGCGGCATCCTTTGGCTTATCAACAGGAAAGGAGGCAAGCGATGAAGCCAATCTGGTACATAATCGGTGTGGCGTGCGTACTGATTTCGGCAATCGGGAGAATGGCTGACTCATTGTCGGATGTTTTGATAACGTTAGGTGTCATTGCTCTCGTTGTCATGGTTATATGGCTTTTTGAGACAGGGAGAATCAGACTTAATGAACGGCTTGGCAGGATATTGAAAAAGATTGGTGTCGGCATTTTCGTAGTTGTTGGCATAGCATACCTTGTTGCTATGGCTGGATTTGTCACATATAAAGTCGCAACGGAAGGTGACCGGCAAGGAATCATGCTGCTGGGTATTGCCTCTATAGCATTCGGTATTTCTTGGCATATCAGCAGATGGCGCAGACGATGGGTGAAGTTTCTAAAGACTTTTATGCCAAAAGATAAAATACGTCACGGCGACTGGAAGATGCGAGAAAAGTATTTCCAGACATTTGACTATGCCACCAACGCCCTGTATGGACTGCGTACTACTGACGGCATTTTTGACGGACAGGCGAGAGTGTGGCTCGACCCGTCGGATGTCGATAAAGATGCTTCTGCACGATTAGACGCATTTGAGGCTATGTTGGCAAAGCGTGGCATTAAAGCCAACTGCGCTCTGACTCACATCCCCGGATGTATCTACGCCGATATAGTTGCTGAAACCAAATACAAATCAATGAACAGAGACAGGCAGGCAGCGTTCCGCGACGCATTCCACGAGCTTGACGGCATGAATTATCATGGAGACTATTATGCTGAATATCACGGTGAATCAGGCACTATCCTTTTTGAATGTAATGCAGGAAATGTTATAACCCGAGCTATAAGAATCGAGCCAAGAGAGGAATATTACCTCGACTCGGATTGCGGTTTCCAGTCGGAAGAAGCATATTATTTCATAGAGCGTGGCGTGGATTGGACTGAGGGCATATACTCGTTGATTTCAGAAACGCAGTTCTTCACTAACTGGCGTGAGCGACTTGAATATGACGACAAAGATGATGCATATTCATTTTTTGTGCAGGCATCGCTGATGTATTTCGCAGCGGTTACCAATGGCGACAAGAAAGAACAGACCAACAGCCAATGGGATATTGAAAACGCCGCCAAATATCTTATAGCCCATGACGCAAAAGATGAAATGATTGAACTTATGGTAATTTATGAACAGTCTATGTATTGGGCTTCACGACTGTTTGTAGATGTAGTTCCCGAGTACGCCCTTGATACAGCCAAACGATTAGTTGAGTACAGTGACAATCCCTATATAGTCTCACACACCAAAAGACTTCTCACCCAATGGAAGAAAGGAGGCAAAGTATGAAACAGCAGGATGAATATATTGCGAAAGAGGCGTTTACGTTTCCTCTGATTTGCTTTATATATTTGGCTTTCAATATTTATTGGGGCTGTGCTGACGGGTGGCCTGTCGGTGCGATAATCTTCACATCATTTTCCGGGATAGTAATATTGTGTTATATCGGCAAATATCTCCGATTCGGGCGCAATTACCTGAAAATAGATGCCAATGGTATGGAGATAAAAGATTGGAGTAAGATTACTACTTTTAATTGGTCCGAGATAAAGAAATGTGAGGTCTATTATAGAAACGGCCCTGCCTCACCGACTCTTTTTCAGCGTGATTTAATTATAGTTGCTGAATCCGATAGTAAACGAAAGCAACATGTTTTAGTCAGCCTTTCGGGAAAATACTGTCGCAACAAGAGCGTCATCGAGGCGATTGAGCGTTTCGGCGGCAATGATGTTTTTGACAATCAATCATCCCGTTCTCAAAATAGGTATTTTGCCGGAATTCTTTTGGAGGTTTTTATAGGCATTGTCTTCATTTTTATCATTTCGATAATAAGAGAAGTTTGAGCTATGAAAAATAGAACATTATATCTCATTAGCATTGTCGGCAACTTCTTGTTGCTGGTCTATGCCCTTATTTTGATTGTCGGAATCGGTGGCGGTTGGCTTGACCGCGAATTGTGGCTGCACTCCGACGTGGCAAGGATTGCACAGCTCTTGCTCATGGCATCGGCTATGGGATTACTGTTTGCCAATATCAGAATAAGCCGAAATCGCTATAACGGCCAATATCAGTCATTGATTCTCGGCGGGAACATCTTTGTTAATCCGTTCCTGGGTTTATATTTCCTGAATGGAAATGCTAATGGTATAAAGGTTGGTTCGACATTTTCAAAGCGAAAAGTATATCTTTTTCTTCGCAACGTGCATATATTTTGGCTGTTATATACATTTGCTATGGTATTCTATACGCCACTGATTGAGTCACAAGCCGGCGAGATATTTTATATCGGATTGATAATTGCGGTAATAGTCTTTATACAGAAGAATATTACAATTGCCATAAGACATGACACTCCCGGCTATATATTGCTGAATGTATGGCTATTCTTCATTTACGCTCCGTTCTATTCACGTCGCGCACTTAAAAATAATTGGTTATGAAACTGACCGATAAACGATTGATGATATTGCTTATAGCGTTCCATGCAGTAATGCTGGCTTTATTTGTCTGTATTGTGACAAGTGGAGTTCAGTTGCGCTGGCGTTTGGGATATGTCATATTCTGGCTTGCTGCGCTATCAGGAATGGCTTTCTATTTTATTCGGAAAAATAATATTTCCAAAATATACTCTATTTGTTGGATTGGATTATCAGTAATAGGGGTCATCGTGACTCTTGTCAATTATGATTCTGTATATTGCGAGACCGATAAGTACATTATGAAGGAACCATCTGAGATAATCGGCTTTGACAGTGCCATTCTTTATGAGAAGAAAGGACTGCTGGAAATAGAGAAGCAACGATATAAGGGTGTTTATCCCCACTCCATGACACCGCTTGATTCCATAGGAGCAATAGTGATTTACGGAGATTTTGCAAATGGCGAGGGATTGGAAAGCTGTGTGGCTATTCTTCCTCTTGATGATTCGTTTGATAAAGAGAAAGCCAAACAATACGCACGAAACCACAATATAGAATATGGAAGATAACGTAACACATAAACGCCAGACTAAACGGCAGGTGTTTCTGCGATTCATGCGGTATGTAACTGTGGCTTTAGCCACAGTGTGGTTGTTCGTATTGATGATTGCCTTGGCGGACACCGATGACTTTTGGTTTTCGCTGATGATAGTTTCGGCATTGGTGGTGTTCTTTATCACCATTCCCATCATTGGATTCTGGATATATTCATTTATAAAGGCCGTAAGACGTCGAACCAAAACAGATAAAATTTTGCTCTGGTTTCATATAGTCGATTTGCTGATGTGCGGCGCTGTGATTTACTTCGCCAATCAGCCGACGCACAAATGCGATGCCTTTATCATGGCTCAATATTGCCGGGGCGAGAATGCTTTTTGGATGAGGAGCACCGCTGCACGATATAAAAGCATGCTACCCGACAGCACCGAGCTGTATGTGGAAATTAAGAATGGTACTGTCCCACAATCCGATATTTTAAGTGAGCGAGATATGAAGGAACTTAAACGACTTTTAGAAGATTGCTGCGGCTGCATAGGCATAGATGTCAACAACTATCCAAATACCGGTTATTCAAGATTGTTATTCCGGCGTATCGGAATGGGAATGTACTCTTTCCGTTTTTACGACCATCCTTTATCGCCTGAGCAACAGGACAGCATAAACGCACGTGAAAATCTAATTGTCTTTAACGATTCCACTGTCTTTGAGTATGGCAGTAGTGCTTTCGGTTCTCAGAATTTCCCCGGTAAGGGGGAATTTCTTAAAAAGAAAACACAGATGCATCATGAAACCGACCGATAAACGATTTTGGATAATGGATAATAAACCAAACATTCCTCCACCATATATACCCAAGCATTACGCAGTGTTTCGATGCAAGGTTGATAATAGAATGTACAAATGGCCAATAATAATGTTGTGCATATTTGATGTCATTGTATTTTTCATGGCTCCCTCTATTCTCATGGGCTTAATTTCCCTTCTTTGGGTTTCGCCCCCGTTTCTGATAATTGTGCTTTTGGCGCGGTGTTTATGGAGAAAAACGACTTATACCATAGATGACAAAGTATTACGTATATCGACTCCTCTGAGATCATTAGTCATTAGCATTATCAGTATCAAGAAAATACGACGCGGAAAATTTTGGGTTGAAAGAGGCCGAAATTACTCATCGTCTTATATCAAGCTCCGCATCATATATGACAGAAACGGCTATATTTATGTATCGCCTGAAGATGAGAAAGCATTCATTGACACACTTCAGGCTATAAACCCCAACATCGAATATAGCAGTGAACGAGGCTTATAGCCGCTGACAATACAAGCGAAATGCGATAAATAAATCGAATAAGTGACGTTCAAAGTTTGTTCTCATGTCCGTTTGGGACATTCGTCACATCTAATGTCGAATATTAGTTGTAATTTTATTTAATTACAGATAATAGATAAGTGAAACAGTGGCAGAAAATAGTTGGCATTATCTTTGGTGCAATATTTATATTGCTTCTGGTTGCTCTATATATCATTGGTACCAAGATGGGGTTTAGTGTCAAACAGCATAGAGAATCTGAGCAGTCCGAGATAGTTGCAAGAGTAGAAAGTTATATCAATAAAAATGGACGTTTGCCAGCTTCTTTGTCGGAATTAGGGTTTGAGCAGACACCGGGATTATACTGTTATAAAGTAAATAGTCTAAATCTCATCAGAACAGATTTTTCTAATAATGAATATATATTGGAGTGGTGGGATCAAAATCATAAAATATGGCAGTATTCTTCGGAGGAGCGAAAATGGTATGATGAGGTGTACTTTGAGTTTGAGCCACCGATAAATATAGATACAATCCGAGGAATATTTAACGCATACTACGCGTCTCGTAATAATATGCGTATAGTAATCGACAGTCTTAAAAGTAATGATGATATTATCTCAATTCTGGATTGTGACATTGAATTGAAAGCCGATTCATCGGCATATCTTCGATACTTTACGGCCGATACATTACAAATGGAGGGGTGGGTCACTTTTTATCCCAATACGCTACCTGAATATTTGAAAGAATTTGGTACTTGGAAGTATTATGATGGACAGGGCAATTGCTATCGGAAATTCTGGAACTACAAACAAAACGGCAAACTGATATATGAAGCTGACCGATAAACAAATTGACATATATCCAGGCATTGGCGAGTTATTGGTCTTATACTAATCAGTTTGTTGTTTGTTATAGTATGTTTCTTGATAACGAATCATCCTCGTGCAAGCATAGATATGATAACAGGTTGGAATATCTGATTTCGGCAAGGATGAAATATGAGATTATTCCTTTTCTGCATATTGAGATGTTTGTCATAACAAAAGTTGGAGGTGCAAAAGCTATAAGAGCAGATTACTTAACCGAAGGCGGTAAAGACATCGGAATTGTGAATGCTTTGCATTGGTAACTAGAACTTTCCTTACTTATATGAAAATTATGCAAAGAAGGGTTGTATGCAACGGCACATCGGAGTACTACGACAGCATTATTTGAGGGGCTGCCCTGAATGACTGTAGATGAACCCTGAAGATTCCTTTACTGAACGGCAGAATGCCGTTGGTTGGCCTGCAACCGTAATAAAGAGGTGAACCGATCCGGGAATCAGAATGTATTTCAGTTCCACTCCAAGCTGTGTCAGCCGGTCTGCGAAGTCAGTGCCTTGACAACGGAGAATGTCGCGTTCTGCCGCTACAAGCAATGTAGGTGGCAGTTTGGATAGAACTGAGTCTGATGCTTCTGCAGGAGAGACCAAAGGATTGTATAAGTCTGAGGTATAAGCATTGTTGAAAGTGTTCATTAGTTCGCTGTCAAGTGCGAATCCTTTCCCAAACTGTTTCCAGGAATTTGAACCATCTGCATAGGCTTTCGTGACAGGATAGAATAAAATCAGACTGCAGAAAGTGCTTTCGGGGAAGCTCATGGCTGTGGCTATGGCAAGATTTCCTCCGGAACTGTCTCCCCCTACGGATATGCTGTTGCATTTCCACTCCTCCATATTGTCGAGAGCAAGATTTATCGCATCCATGCAATCGTTAAGTCCTTCGGGAAAAGGATGTTCGGGGGCGAGCCTATAATCTACGGCAAGCACAGCAATCCCTTTTTCGGCCATCGCTCCGCAATATCGTGAGCAGCTGTTTATACTTCCAATAACCCAACCTCCACCATGGAAATAAACAAGTAACGGTATAGTGTCGTTATCATAGCGGTTACTTCGGAAAAGGGTTAAGTTTTGACTTATTTCTGTCCTCGATATGTCTTTAGGCAATTCGACCGCAAGATTTCTTGCATTTCTTACATTATAGAGTAAGCCGCTTTCACCGGATATTGCCTTGCGTATAGCTTCCGCCTGCTGCTCTTGCAGTTTATCCGGCATATTGGCGAGAAAAGAATCTGCCTCAGTACGTTCAGGATTATTGCCGTAATCATTATTTGTAGAATACAATGAGCAAGTAAACCATATTGCAAGTATAATAATAAAGAATTTTTTGAAATTTGATTTTGAAAACATCGGACTAAATAAAACTAATGATCGTTATTAAACGATATAAAACAAAGTTTATCTATTATACTTCTTTTGATATATATTACAAGAATTTCTATATGGAATCAAGACATGGGGGCGTTTAGCTATTGTTTTGCCCGAGGCCAGAAGATATGTCACGTATACATAGATTCTTATTTCTCCTTTGGTTGCCACAAAATCGATTTCTCTCGCTTTTTTCTGCCTGTGCAAGTCCGAAGGTCCGTTTTTGCTCTTTTATAGCTAATTGTTAAATAAACTGAGAAAACATAATGTAACCTCCGTTTGCCTAAGTATCCAATAGTGTGATTTACAATTCGCGAATCGTAAATTTAATAAGAAATGTCGTATTGAACAAGTCATTCGTGATTCTCTCTTTATTTTTTATTACTGTACCTAAAAATGCAAGGCAATAATAACTTTATCACCTTGCAGATATTAAAAGACTTAGATTTTATAATGAGTGTCGAAATGTCGCTGATTTTTCGAGTTATGTCGGAGTTAGGCCTTTAGAACTTATTGAACACCATTTGATTACATAAGAATTGGTCACATTTTTTTGTCACAATTTTCGTCACAGAAAAACTTGAAACGATTTTGTGACAGATAGTTGTCAGAGAAGGTCTTATACCGATTCTCAATCCGATAGGATTAGACACGAAAAACCTCAGAACTATTTGATAGCCTGATGTTTGTCTTGTTTGTACTGATTTTAGTCCGAGGTTACAAGTGGAGCTGGAGGGACTTGTTCCTTACGCTCCAAATGCAGTTATATCAATCAGTTACATCCACCCATTTTTCTTGTGTAACGAGTATGTAACGATTCTTCTTATTCTTTCCCTGACGGCTCTCTCGCCGTGGCTACATGGTTGGTTTTGCGAATGCAGATATAATGAATTTCAGACACGTCCGCAAGTCAGAGGGTTCGTTTTAAGCATTGTTATGCAGAGTGTTAAAATTATGCTTTTGAGATTTCAGACTCCTGCAACCTGAAGAATCGGCAGTCCTAAATGTTTTCGATAGACGAGATTGTCTCTATCGTGAAGTTATGGGTACCTCTCATCCATTTGCTTATTTCAGATTCTTTCTTGCCAAGCATATTGGCGAGATCTTTTTGTTTAAGACCTTTCTCTTCCAATATACTGTGAATCCTGTCAACGATCAGAAATGACAGGTCAACACGTCGTCTGACTTCGGGCGAAACTTTAGCCCGGCGAGCCTCTATAATGTTACTTCTTTTCATCGCGGGTAAAATTTAAGTTTCCAATAATCTCCTTATCTACGATATAGATTGTGCCGTTAGACAGCCGGGACGATATAAACCGGCTCGTATCGACCAGTGTCTCGACATACTCCGACAGGGTCTCGCTATCTTGCCATGCGGCACAGTCTTTGACTCCTCCGTTGCCGAAGATGAGTATCTTGTCTGAAAGCCGTATACAGTAAAGACGTAGATTGCTTGTTTCAATAGGTATCGCGCTTACTCCATCGCCGAACGTCCCTTCGTAACGGAAGTATCGTTCCAGCGCACCGCTTTCTCCAATTCTGTCAAGCCATGCTATTATGGTGTCAATATCTTCATCATAATCGCATTCCTCAGGAAATTTCTCAAAGAATCTTTCAAGTTCAGAGAGTTCTTCCTCGCTAAGATGCACGCTATAAAAATTTACAGCGTCATGCTCTTCAATCAGTTCTATGGAGTATTTCTGTGCCATACTTAACTTATAAATTAACTACGCAAAGGTAGTAACTCTTTTCCAATAGAACAAATAAATTCACCTAAAAGTTAAGTGTGTGGCTAATTTTTGTACTTTTGCTGTTATCAGAATGCTGAGTTGAAAAATTACCGCGTTAATATACCTACGATTTATCACTGTTGCATTCTTTTAACTGAAACACGCTGTTCATACATTACTGGCAGCAAAAAAAATATTCATTCATAATATGCAAGCTCTTTAGAGACCACTATATCATACGCTGCAATCTTCACTCCACCTTTGGCAAAACTGCGCGTGCCGCTTCCGAGTGATATTCTTGAAAGATCAAGTTTTGAGAACCAGCAGTGTCGGGCCTTTTCCGCCATAAACAGGAAAAGTCGCTTTACTTTCACAGACGTGCAGTCTTCAAGCAACTGCTGGACAAGTGAGGCCCTTAGAGGTGTCAGCATCTCCATCAGATAATATATATCCATCAAGTCATAACGCATAGGCGAAAGCAACAGACACTCCATTATAGCCCTCTCCGGACTTGACACAGTCAGTGTCATGCCGCTATATTCTATCTGCTCTATTCCTTTTTCTCCTATAACTTTGGACGACACCTCCAAAGGATTCATATCAAGTTCTGCCTGACTGATCCATTTAGGTAGAGGAGGTTTCACCGGAACGAATATGACTGCGGCAGGTTTCCCCATATTTATATAATGGGAAAATCCTTTTAATTCCAACGCAGTAGCCGCTCCTATATGGTATTTCAAGTCGTTTTGAGCCTTATATGATGCCAACACACCATATAAAGTCGGAGTATCACCGGCAAACCTATACACTCCGGTAGATATACGGAGCAGCCATCCGGATTCAACATAATCGGATATTTCGCTTCTACTTACACCTTGCCTCTCCAGCCACGATGTAAGCATGATACCATTAGAAGCGGTTCGCTGACGTATATTATTTATCTTAGTCCCCATATCGGAATGATTATCTTTGCAAATTTAGCACCAAAATAAATTGGTGCCAAATTATTAAGCGAATTTTAATCACTGATGTCATCGAATGATAGTCCAGCGTGTGCAAGCCGCAATTTCCTTATAAGTGCGCGGAAAGAGGCGGAGCAATCATCATTGTTGGCGTCGGTGATCCCGTCAAAAGGCGACGGTGCGCGCACTGACACCTTTTGATAGCCTCCTGCCCATGGGCAACTGCGGAAATAACATTCGCGAGTGAGCCGAAAGCGCAAGTCGGCGAAGCCGGTGCGCGGTGCAAAGCATTCGGACTCACCGCAACACCGAGCGCTGGCAACGCCTCCGAGATAAGCAACGGCTTCGCTGATGCCTACTCTGAGCCTGATTGCCTTTCCTCCGTGTTCAGTTTCGCCGTTGTCTGACAAGGATTTCACGGTAGCTCCGCCAGTCTTCGATTTTTTAACAGAGTTCAAATCCTGTCGTCTCTACTTATATTTCCCGTTGCGAGAGGCATAGCCAGACCTAACTGTCTTCTTTTGGCTGAAAGCCGTTTGAGGCGTTTGTCGATGGCCGCTCTACCTCACACCGCGTTCATCCGATTTTAGCCGGCTCACACCTATGATTGTCACTGAAGCGGAGGTGAGCATCGGGGACGCTGCTTTCATCTTTTCCGTTCAATTACCACTCATCCGTGTGCAGTACGCAGACTTCCTATGATTATTTCAAAGGCGATGCCACTCTTCACTTGTGATTGCAGTCCACGGGTCGAGACAGTGATAAGCCGCCTTCCTGCGTTGTCGGCTTATCACAGATTCGCCCTGCTGGGACTGGTCAGTTCCATTTTTCAGTGCCTTATTGTTTCTCCAGATAAATCATATCACGCAATGTTACCCCATCTTCAATAATAGGAGCGGGGTAATTATCTGTGAAGAAATCTGGAATACGATGAGAATATGAATAGCCACATGATTTATAGAACCTCAATGTTGATGGCGTCTCTCCGGTTCCAAGAATGATCTTTTTATTTGAATGTTGTGATTCTACATATTCAAGCATCAGACGACCGTATCCATGCCGCTTGTATTTATCTTCAACGGCAAGATTTTTTATTTCGACAGTATTAGGGTCAAGATTTAAGGTTACGCAAACGGCTATCGGCTTACCATTAAATAAGCCGACATAAAGTGTTCCTGGATCAAGATAACGCTCAATCATTGTCTCTGATTCATCTCCAATTAGAAGTAGAGGAAAATATTGTTTTTTATCTTTATCGACCTTGGTGATTAAAAAGTTGTCATCTGTTCCCATATCGCAAAATTACCACTTTTAAAACTTCGATAGTCGATAAACGCATAAAAAATGTCGCACGATGAAAACGAACAACAACATATCAAATCCGGTGCCAATGAGCGCAAAAACGAAGCTTGCTTCGGGTTTGCCGAATGCAGCCCGGATTGCCGATTTCGGAAATAGACGAGGCAGAGCATCCATCTCCAGTCTCAACCGCATAAAAAGGTTCTCCTTTGGGCGGTGGGGATAATCGGTGCAATACTCGGATTGGTGTTGTGGGTGTTTCTCCGACCGATATTCCGAGGCGT
>CAQFOZ010000023.1 GCA_948788915.1 uncultured Muribaculaceae bacterium
TCCCTCGAAAATCCACTAAAAATATGCATTAACTAATTTACGAGTCATACTTATTTTAAGAAACTACAAAATAAAAACTGAGTTCAATAAATAGAATATTGTTATTCTCAACATGTTTTGTCGTAAAGAGATGTGGCATACTGCGGTAACCAAGCACATAGACATATTGCTTCAATTCCACACAATCTGACACATTATAAATTGATATTTACTATATGCTTACTTTAGAGTTACTTTTTGTGTTAGTCGCCATCATAGTCGGGGCAAGACTCGGAGGTATCGGCTTAGGTGTCATGGGAGGCGTAGGCATGGCGGTTCTGGTATTTGTGTTCGGACTGGAACCGACATCACCTCCAATTGATGTAATGCTTATGATCGCAGCAGTCATCTCGGCAGCCGCTGCAATGCAGGCGGCGGGCGGACTCGACTATCTTGTCAGGCTTGCCGAGAAGATGCTTCGCAAGAATCCGTCTCAGGTAACGATCCTCAGTCCGCTTGTCACATATCTGTTTACATTCATCGCAGGGACAGGTCACGTGGCTTATTCTGTACTGCCGGTAATTGCAGAGGTAGCCCGTGAAACAAAAATACGTCCTGAACGCCCATTGGGAATAGCGGTCATAGCCTCTCAACAAGCCATCACGGCAAGTCCGATATCGGCAGCCACTGTCGCACTTTTGGGATTACTGACAGGATTCGACATTACACTTTTCGACATACTCAAGATTACAATTCCGGCAACATTAATCGGTGTACTCGCAGGTGCGTTTCTTTCAAAAAAAGTAGGCAAAGAGCTTATGGAAGATCCTGAATACCTGAAGCGTATTGAAAAAGGGATGATAAAAGAGAACAAACTTGAGTTTAACAAAATACAAAATCCCAGACTTGCACTCACCTCTGTAATTCTGTTTCTTGTAGCCACCGTTGCCATAGTATTGTTCGGCTCAATACCCTCCATACGTCCGGTTTTCAACGGCACACAGATGGGTATGCCGGCAATCATAGAGATATTGATGCTGACAGTGTGTGCAGTAATATTACTCGTAACAAAAACAAACGGCATAGCGCCAACCCAGGGCAGCGTATTTATTGCCGGCATGCAGGCCGTGATTGCGATATTCGGTATAGCATGGATGGGAGATACGTTTATCAACGGTAACATCACAGTTCTTACAGAGTCCATAAAAGGGATGGTCACAGAGATGCCCTGGCTATTCGGGATAGCGCTGTTTGTCATGTCTATTCTGCTATACAGTCAGGCGGCAACCGTCCGGGCCATTGTCCCGTTAGGAGTAGCATTGGGAATCAATCCCATGATGCTCATTGCCCTTTTCCCTGCTGTAAACGGATACTTCTTTATACCTAATTACCCTACAATAGTAGCCGCTATCAATTTCGACAGAACCGGTACTACCCGTATAGGCAAATATATTCTGAACCATTCATTCATGATGCCCGGAATGGTCGCGACAATCGTGGCAATTCTCACGGGCATGTTGCTGATTCAGATCTTTTAGAGACTATGAAAAATTTAGTACGAATAAAATTATAAAACTATGAAAAATCTAAAATCCGTATCATTCTTCTTGCTGATGCTCTTAATCGGTGTGACATCAGCATTTGCCCAACAGAAACCTAATATTAAAATATTGGCAACGGGAGGCACCATCGCAGGAACAGGTAAATCCGCCACATCTTCAGGATATACAGCAGGCCAGGTTGCAATCAGCTCTCTTCTCGAAGCTGTACCTGAAATCAAAGAGATCGCCAATGTGACAGGTGAACAGATTGTCAATATCGGCTCGCAGGATATGAACGATCAGGTTTGGCTGACACTTGCAAAAAGGATCAACCAACTTCTTGCATCCGACGACTGTGACGGCATTGTCATCACTCACGGAACCGACACAATGGAAGAAACAGCATACTTCCTCAACCTGACAGTACACAGTGCAAAACCGGTGGTTCTGACAGGTTCGATGCGTCCTTCTACGGCAATGAGCGCGGATGGTCCGCTGAACCTATATAATGCTGTTGTGACGGCATCAAGTCCTGATGCTGTGGGACGAGGAGTTATGATGGTAATGAACGGTCTTATTCTCGGCGCCCACTCAACCCAGAAAATGAATACTATAGATGTACAGACATTCCAGGCCCCCGACAACGGTCCTTTGGGATATGTCTATAACAGTAAAACCTTCTTCACTATGAAGACTTTGAAAAAGAACACAACCGAATCCGTATTTGACGTGACAAATCTGGAATCGCTTCCTAAAGTCGGTATAGTTTATTCATACTCTAATGTAGATGCAGACGTTATGAACCCGTTCCTCACAGGCGGCTATCAGGGTGTGGTTCATGCAGGAGTCGGAAACGGAAATATCCACAAGAATATTTTTCCTAAACTGGAGGAAGCTCGTAAACTCGGTATTGTAGTTGTTCGTTCAAGCCGTGTTCCTACCGGTCCGGTATGCCTTCATGACGAAGTCGATGACGCGAAATACCAGTTTGTAGCATCTCTGGAACTAAATCCTCAAAAGGCTCGCGTATTGTTGATGCTGGCACTCACAAGGACAACCGGCTGGCAACAGATTCAGAAATTCTTTGAAGAATATTGATCGCCATAACTTCTTAACAACTGCATACTATGAAAACCAGATATATATTCCTCATTGCCGCGGCTACCGCATCTGCTGTTTCGACTAATGCACAGCAGGAGCGTATAAACGATTTCCGCACTACCGACGAAAAGGGTATAATAGAATCAATAGCAAAAATTGAAAAGAAGACTGACAAATTCAATCTATACCTGAATATGCATTCCGATTTCAAAATGGACTGGAACGGCTCGCATTTTGACGGTGGTAAATTTGAAATGCAGCAACTTCGAATCGAAATGAAAGGTAATATCAACGACTGGCTGAGTTACCGCTACAGACAGCGTCTGAACAAGGGAGACAAGCCGGAAGGATATCACGACAATATTCTCAAAAGTATTGATATTGTCGGTATAGGACTGCGACACAAAGGCTGGTCGGCATTTATCGGAAAACAATGTGCAGCATATGGAGGTATTGAATTTGACCTGAACCCGATCGAGATATATCAATATTCCGACATGGTTGACTATATGGACAACTTCATGACCGGTGTCCTTGTCGGATATGATTTCACTCCAAAGCAGCAACTGCAATTCCAGATTCTTAATGCCTACAATGGCACATCCAAAGAGATGTACGGCAACTACGAAAAAGCCAAGCTTCCGTTGGTCTACACATTGAACTGGAACGGTAATTTCGGTGACGTTTACAAAACACGTTGGTCCGCCTCATTCATGAATGAGACAAAAGGGGAACATCAATGGTATTTCGCCCTTGGCAATGAATTCAATATCTCCGACAAAGTCAATGCATATTTCGACTGGATGTATGCACTTCAGGGTGTTGACCGCAAGGGAATCATGACCGGCATCATAGGTGAACAGGGGCCCGACAGAAATGCTCAAAAATGCAGCTACATGAGTTTCATATGGCATATCAATTACCATTTCCATCCGGCATGGAACCTTTTCGCCAAAGTAATGTATGAAAATGAAGGGGTATATAAATCGCACATGAATGAATATGGCACAGATATAAAATCAGGTAATTATCGCACTGCTCTCGGATACATCGGTGGAATTGAATACTACCCGTTCAAAGACCGCAACCTGCATTTCTTTGCTGCATATGTCGGCCGCGATTATAAATTTACAGACAAGGCCAAAGCTCTGGGAATGGAAAACTATTCTACAAATCAGCTGCAAGTCGGTTTTATCTGGCAAATGCCGATATTCTGATTAATTTGATTCCCCGTTTCTCTCGGGAACGGTTGAGAGCACATATTTTTATTATATTCAATAAAAATCCATTGCAGCAAAGGCAATGGATTTTTTATTTTGCCTTAAATTAGGTACATTTGCGTATATTATCAATTATTATAGAAATTTTTGAACAAACCTACGAAACAATAAAAGATACATATGAACAAACTTATTCTTTCAGCATGCTTAGCGCTTGCTCCGGTGTTTGCCGACGCACAATTGATGGTAAGCCCCGAACAATCTCCTGAATGTATAAAATTCTTTGACAAAGGGCCGAGAACAAAATCAAATCAGGGTATGGCTATCAACGGCAACTATCTGTTCAGCTTCTACGATGGCGGAACATGCCGTGTGTTTGACATACGAAAGAGCGGACAACCTCATATCGCCGAGTTCCAACTTGAATCCGCCCAGAAAGACAACCATGCAAATCAGGTGAATTTTGGTCCTGTTACTCTCAAGGGTGCTGCGGCACCACTCGCTTATGTCACAGTAGGCAAAGTAGGCGTACCAATTGAATTCACATGCTTTGTAGAGAATTTCAAACGTAAAGGCAAGAAATGGGAATCTGAACTTGTTCAGACAATTACTCTTGACACAACAGGTTTCAGCAAAAAAAATATTCTTAAAATATTCGGTGCGCCATCCTGGCTTGTTGACGGAAAGCGCAATGAGATATGGATACTTTCCGGTTTAAAACGCACCAAACTTAAAACTACGGGTGAGCCATATAATAATAAATATGTGGCTTTGAAATTCCGAATACCGGATCTGAAAGAGGGAAAAAATGTGAAACTTACTTACAAAGATGTGCTTGACCAGCGTATTTTCAATTTTGATGCCTACGCTACACAAGGTGGATGCGCAAACGACGGCAAGATCTATTATTCTTTCGGTTTCGGAAATGCTCGCAATTCCGAATCTCCTTCAAAGATCCGTGTCTTCGATACTGACCGTCGTGTGATTTCAGCACGCTATGACCTCGGTGCCGAAATTCCGGAGGAATGCGAATGCATTTCAATCCCCGGTGACGGCTATATGTATGTAAATACAAACAGCAATAACGTTTACCGTATACCTGTAAAAGAGGATATAACCCCCGATATAAAAGAAGATCCTTACACACTGTTGCGCAAGTTTCCCGAGATGATCGGTGGCACTTATTGGATTGACCCCATCACTCGTCCTGAAGAACGCGAGGCTCCGGCCGGTTATGAACCGTTCTATATGAGTGCCTATGGCCGTCACGGCATGAGATATCTTGATGACAAAACAACAGTGCCACGTTTGCAGGAAGCTTTCCGGAAAGCTGATTCATTAGGAATACTTACTCCTCTTGGCAAAGCGGTTCAGAACCGTTTCAACATGATTATGCCGTCCCTGGACAACCGTACCGGAGAACTCACCCAGCTTGGAATGAGACAATGGCAAAACCATGCCAAGAGATATGTTGAGAATTATCCTGAGATATTCCGCAATAATCCTGACATACATCTTGAATCTACATCGGTGATGCGTACCGCCATGAGCATGGCAAACTTCAATCTCAAACTGAAAGAACTGCTGCCAGGTGTTAATCCACACATGGATGTGAGTGTGGCTTATCATCCGTACCTGAATCCCTATACTGACGGAGTACCCTATAAGACTGAATTTGATGAATCATTCCGTAACCGCAAGGGTGTCTGGTATCCGGTATGGTGTGACTTCGCAAAATCAAAGATTGATCATAAAGACTTTGCTTCCCGAATTTTCACCAATGTCGGTGCGATGGAAATGAACGATACCGATCTTCTGGAACTTGAATACGCATTCTTCCTGCTTCAAAACGATGCTATGTCTCTTGACATGCCTATGCTTTTCGACGACCTTTTTACTGCCGATGAAATGCTTGCCTGGTGGGAGATTGACAATCTGAAATATTTCCAGCAAAAAGGTCCGTGGACACCAAACCTCGGCAGACCCTGGAAAAAAGGTGCGTTAATGCTTGACCAGATTCTTGAGTCTTCAAAAGAACATCTTGAAAACGGAGCAGAAAACGGACTTTACCTGCGTCTTGGACACGACGGCTGTATCATGGCGATACTTGCCGAAATGGAGGCAGACAAATGGGGAGTAGAAACTGAAGATCCAGCCAAAGTAAAAGATCTCTGGCAGACATATCTTATTCCTATGGCAACATTCTTCAACTTCAATTTTTACCGGAATCCCAACGATCCCAACGCACCTATATTGGTGAAAGTATTATTGAACGGGAATGCAATGGAATTGCCATTACAGGCAGTTTCAGACAAATGCTATAAATGGGATGACCTGTACACCCACTATAAAGCAAAAATCGCCAAAGATGTAAAAGCATTGGTTGACACAGCCAATGTTAAACCATAAACATGCATGTAGAAAACAGACCGGGAGCCGCAATCACTTGTGGCTCCCGTTTTTTTCACGATTCACGGCCGCCCGCGTCTGGCCAATCCGCTACACTTCGGTCCTTTCATTTTCCTTTGGCTGTTTCAAAGTAAAATGAAGTGCCGCCCAGCCCAACACTCCCGCTATTAACGAGCCAACAAGAATGCCCAATTTCGCATCATTAAGGAGCTGCGACATCACGGGGTCTCCGCCACCGAACGACAGATTGGCTATAAACAAAGATACCGTAAAGCCTATTCCTCCAAGTAATGACACGGCAGCAAGACTTCCCCAATTGGAGCCTTCCGGCATTGGTGCGAATTTTAATAGAATACACAATGCCGAGAAGAGAAAAATACCAATAAATTTACCTGCCACAAGACCAATAATTATGGAAGGCGCTATACCATGAAAGAGCTGAGAAATTTCCATATCTCCAAAATAAATCCCCGCGTTGGCAAACGCAAACAAAGGCACTATAACATAATTCACAAGCGGATGGAGTGTATCTTCCATATCCTGAAGCGGAGAAATCACCTTATCCGAAGAAGATTCAATCTCCTTCAACCAGTTCATCTGTTCTTTGCTCAGGATGGTGCGTGAATTTAGCTTCTCATCATCTTCATGTGCAAAATGGCTTATATTCTGACGTATGGTCTTCACATATTTCTTTGGCGCAAACACAGGTTTAGCGGGGACACAGAATGCCACAAGCACTCCGGCAATAGTGGGATGTATACCGGCATTCAGAAAAAAGAACCATACAGCTATTCCTATGAAAACGTAAAACATTTTCGACTGTATTCCCAATTTACCGCCCACATACAGAGCCAGTAAACAACATGCAGCCCAGACAAGAAGCATATAATCTATATGTGTGCTGTAAAATATGGCTATAACAAGAATACCACCTATATCATCAACTACCGCCAATGTTGTCAAAAACACCTTCAATCCTATAGGAACCCTTTTCCCCAACATGGCAAGGACTCCTAAGGAAAATGCTATATCCGTAGCCATTGGAATAGCCGCTCCTCCGGCATACGGAGTACCTTTTGACATAAGCCAATATATGAGTACCGGAACAGCCATTCCTCCTATTGCCGCTATAATCGGCAGCAACGCATTACGGAACGATGACAATTCACCCACCAACACTTCCCGTTTGATCTCAAGCCCCACAGAGAAGAAAAAAATCGCCATCAAGGCATCATTAATGAACGCCATCACCGACATTGGTTCCCCGTGATGACTGAACAAGTTGAAATTGCCTATTTTGAGTGCCATCTCATTTACCCACAATGATTCATAGAAATCGCGCGAAAATGGCATATTTACAATCAACAGAGCAAGAATGGTGGCGAAAATTAACACATTTCCTCCATTAGCATAGTTTTTAATGGTCTTTTGTGCTGTATAAAACACTGACATAGCCTTTTAATTTAGGGTTATAGTGGATAATAGCATAAATAAGTACTCAAAGCAAATCGTTATAAAAACGAGCATCGCCCATTCTTATAACGATTCAACCGTATAATAAGATTATACTTGCTTCAATCAAGTTTCAGAACGGCCAGGAAGGCCTTTTGCGGCACTTCGACAGAGCCGATCTGCTTCATTCTTTTCTTACCTGCCTTCTGTTTCTCCAGAAGTTTTCGTTTACGTGAGATATCACCACCGTAACATTTGGCCGTCACATCCTTACGTACAGCCTTGATAGTCTCCCTCGCAATTATTTTCGCACCTATTGCAGCCTGAATTGCGATATCGAACTGCTGACGGGGTATGAGTTCCTTCAGTTTCTCACACATTCTTCTGCCAAATCTTACAGCATTGGCTTCATGTGTCAAAGTCGAAAGTGCGTCAACACTCTCTCCGTTAAGCAGAATATCAAGCTTTACAAGTTTAGACTCCCTGAAGTCATGAATATGATAATCGAATGAAGCATAACCTTTGGAAATACTTTTCAGTTTATCATAGAAATCAATAACGATTTCTCCAAGCGGCATATCGAAAGTCAGCTCCAATCTATTGCCTGATATGTATTCCTGCTTTACAAGTTCCCCTCGCTTTCCAAGACACAATGTCATTATAGGACCTATATAATCAGCCTGGGTAATTATTGTAGCCCGTATATACGGTTCCTCGATATGGTCTATCAATGTAGCTTCAGGTAAACCTGACGGATTGTGCACCTCCGTCTTATTCCCCTTTTTGTCATAAACCATATATGATACATTCGGCACGGTTGTAATCACGTCCATACCAAATTCACGTCCAAGACGCTCCTGCACAATTTCCATGTGCAATAAACCGAGAAAACCGCAACGGAAACCAAAACCGAGTGCAGCAGATGATTCCGGCTGAAAAGTAAGAGAAGCGTCGTTAAGCTGTAATTTTTCAAGCGAAGCCCGTAGATTCTCAAAATCTTCAGTTTCTATAGGATATACTCCTGCAAACACCATCGGCTTAACCTCCTCAAATCCCTCAATCGCTTTCTCGCAAGGACGCGCCACATGGGTGATGGTATCTCCGACCTTAACCTCTTTTGAAGATTTTATTCCTGAGATAATATACCCCACATTTCCCGCCGACAACTCTTTGCGCGGAGACATTTCAAGTTTCAGTACTCCAATCTCATCTGCATGATACTCCTTTCCTGTTGAAACAAATTTTACAAAATCTCCACTCTTTATAGTGCCGTTCACGATCTTGTAATAGGCTATGATACCTCGAAAAGAATTGAATACAGAGTCAAATATCAATGCCTGTAACGGTGCGTCAGGATCCCCCTTTGGGGCTGGCACTCTTTCTACAATGGCCTTAAGGATATCATCGACACCCATACCGGTTTTGCCACTGGCACGAATTATCTCGTCGCGACTGCAACCGAGAAGGTCAACAATCTGGTCCTCCACTTCCTCCGGCTTTGCGCTGTCAAGATCACATTTATTTATTACAGGTATAATTTCCAGATCATTTTCAATCGCCATATAAAGATTGGATATTGTCTGAGCCTGGATACCTTGTGAAGCATCTACAATCAACAGTGCGCCCTCACAGGCAGCTATAGAACGGGAAACCTCATACGAAAAATCAACGTGTCCGGGAGTATCTATAAGATTGAGCACATATTTCTCACCGCCAAGTTCATAATCCATCTGAATTGCATGACTCTTGATTGTGATACCTCTCTCTCTCTCAAGATCCATATCGTCAAGCACCTGAGCCTCCATATCCTTGGCTGCTACAGTATTTGTACGTTCCAGCAGTCTGTCGGCAAGTGTTGACTTCCCATGGTCAATATGGGCTATTATGCAAAAATTCCTAATATTTTTCATTACGCAAATTTAATGAATTTGCACCGATTCCCAAAACATCAATATTTCAGGACAGTTCTGAATTATGGTTTCTTTACCAATCTCACACCGTCAAGCAACGCATGGTTGGTATACATATTCATATTCTCATCATCTTCGCCAAACACAAGGGAAATGACATGATCACCTGAAGTCAAAGGCACCTCGACACTGTTCGTCCAGCCCCATTCATTCCAGTTGTTACGTCCTCGCTGTGGAAACACAAGAGTTCCCGCAGGCTGCCCGTCAATATACATAGTGCGGACAGCACATTTGTTCTCTGTATTTACCGGGCCATTGCCATTTGAGTAGCGGAACTGAATGAAATAAGAGCCATCTTCTCCGACTTTCACCGGCACATCGAGTTTCTCAACCTTATGATCTATCTCCGCGAATCCTTCACCCGAATAACCCTTTATACCGGACTCTGGAATATATGACAATTCCAGTGAGGAAAGCTGAGCCCCTTCTCCGGGAATCTCAAACCACTCGGTTTCGCGTGTACTCTTAGGCTCGGAAGCAAAACTCTCCACGCCATCGGAAGAAACGCCTATAACCTGATACTCTCCGGGTAAAGAGGCATCGAATGTCGTACTCCTGGTCTCGGCAACCACTTTGCCATCTTTGACAACCTTATATCCTGCAATATATTCTATCGGATTCCACACCAGCGTCCTTCCCTCAAGCCATGCTACAGGTGTCAACGGAGCCTTGGTGTTCTTAACCCTGTTTACAGCAGCGGAATGCGTAAACTCATCTGCCAGGACTATGTCCACAATCAATTTTCCCTGAGCCTTAGACTCAGAAATGAAAGGAGACTGCTCCTTGCCGTTAACCTTGAATGATTTTATCTTGTTGCCATATCCGCTGATATTTATGTCAAGCACCGCATCGCGATACTTAAATCCGGTCAATGACCGGTCAGCGGCAAGGGAACGAGGCACAAAAGGATGGAACGCAAGTCCGTCTGTCTTGTAGTCGATACCGAAAAGCACCTTATGCGTGAGTGCCAAATTACCACTGAGACACCAAAGCATGTTTGAAGAATTCAACTCTGTGGCTATGTCCCCATTATCAAGATTGAAATTCTCCTTGTTGGTACAAAACAAAGCCGCCGGACGGAAAAGGGCACCGAATCCTTCCAGCACGCCCTCCTCATTACCGGCCTTGGCATTGGCCATAGTCCACCATGCCCCAACCCAAGGCCACAGCGAATTATTATGATATGCCGGCATATCAGCAATCTGAGGATAAAACACCGCCACTCCGAACGGAGTTGTCGGATTATTCTCCGTTATCTCCAATGCCCTCTTGCTGTCGGCAATATTCCACATTATAGCAAGAGACTCTCCAAGTGTCTCAGCTCTCGGATTCACAATCATGTTATCTCTGCCATAACGATACATGGCGTAATACCCCTTGTCGTCCATCCAAAGATATTTGTTTATCGCATCCGAAATTTTCTTCGACTCCTCCAGAGCAACCCTTTCTACAGTCTTATCACCTAAAAGACCCGCTATCTCTGACAACACCCGCCATGCTTCGGCATGAACAACCGAAGTGGAGAGAGATTCCGTATTGAATATGTCGGCTGTCTGCATCCATTTGGGATGGCTCTGCTCCCGCCAGTCAATAAAAGAAGTCTCACCTTTCACCAGCCCCGTTTTGCTGTCGTACACTTTATTTCTGTCCGTTTCAAGCGATTTTCTTATCACCGGATATATAAATTCGAGCCATTCCCTGTTTCCGGTAGCCTTATAAACCTCAAAAGCAGCTATCGCCCATATTTCTCTGTCAGTCGACACCGG
Source organism: uncultured Muribaculaceae bacterium (assembly GCA_948788915.1). GTDB lineage: Bacteria > Bacteroidota > Bacteroidia > Bacteroidales > Muribaculaceae > Lepagella. Next base: position 11,439 of record CAQFOZ010000023.1, read on the forward strand.
CCAGGCGCCACCCGATCCTGTATCCTGGATAATACGACCCAGTTTATCCACTTTCTTACGCAGAGAGATCATCGACGCTTCGGGCTGCAGATATGCCATTGACAACAATATCGAATAACTGACATCGCGCGTCCAGACACCGGCCCATTCCTTCCCTGTTCTCAAAGTAGTATCCGGTTCTACAGCATTAACCATCTCGTCCAGGCCCATGTTGTATATGGCCTGATGCAGCCTGTTTGGAGTTCTTAACTGGGGAAATACAGTAATGTCATTCTTAAGTTTCCATTCTTTTTCTATACCCATATAGTATCCGGGCTGTGCTGAATAATCGGAAACAATCTGATATGGACCCGGGGCATATGCCTTGTACACGCCCTGAAAAATTGAATCCCCAACCCATTGATAAGCATCTGTAGATACTATGACATCATCTGCGTTTATACATATCGGGTGCGACATGACTAATGCCGCACCCAATGTTAGAAATTTATTCATCTAATACAGATATATTATACTTAATAAGTTATTTTCCACATGTATCGAGCGGACAACGAGGTTTGATTTGCTTAAAGAAATCATTACCCTTGTTATCAACAAGTATAAATGCCGGGAAGTTTTCAACCTCAATCTTCCATATGGCTTCCATACCAAGTTCTGGATATTCAAGACATTCTACACTCTTTATAGAGTTCTTGGCAAGGATGGCAGCAGGACCACCGATAGAGCCGAGATAGAAACCTCCATGTTTCTTACAAGCGTCTGTAACCTGCTGTGAACGGTTACCCTTGGCAATCATAACCATTGAACCTCCTGCAGCCTGGAACTGATCCACATATGAGTCCATACGTCCGGCTGTTGTCGGACCAAACGATCCGGATGGCATTCCCTCCGGTTTCTTTGCCGGACCGGCATAGTAAATAGGATGATCTTTTAGATATTGAGGCATAGGTTCTCCGGCATCAAGACGCTCTTTGATCTTGGCGTGTGCGATATCTCGACCTACAATTATTGTGCCTTTAAGTGAAAGACGTGTAGAAACCGGATATTTATTCAATTCCTCAAGAATCTCGTTCATCGGACGGTTAAGATCTATATTGACAACCTCACCTTCTCCCGCATTGCGCAAAGCTTCCGGAATAAGTTCACCAGGGAACTCGTCAAGTTTTTCTATCCAGAGACCATCTTTATTGATCTTTGCCTTTACATTACGGTCTGCTGAACAGGAAACACCCATACCCACTGGACAAGACGCTCCGTGGCGCGGCATACGGATTACACGGATATCATGGGCGAAATATTTACCGCCGAACTGTGCGCCAAGTCCAAGATTATGTGCGGCCTCCAGCAATTCCTTCTCAAGCTCAACGTCGCGGAAAGCATGTCCATATTCATTGCCCTTTGTCGGAAGATTATCATAATACTTGACAGACGCTTTCTTAACAGCCGCAAGATTGGCTTCGGCAGATGTGCCTCCGATAACAAATGCGATGTGATACGGAGGACAAGCGGCAGTACCAAGGGTCTTCATCTTCTCAATCAGGAAAGGCACCAATGTTTTTTTATTGAGAATAGCCTTTGTTTCCTGATACAGATATGTCTTGTTGGCGGAACCACCACCCTTTGCCACAAAAAGGAACTCATACTCATTGCCTTCTGTGGCATGAATCTCTATCTGGGCGGGGAGATTACAACCGGTGTTGACCTCATCGTACATTGTGAGAGGTGCATTCTGAGAATAACGGAGATTGTTTTCCGTATATGTTTTATATACACCTTCAGAGATTTTTTCCTCATCATTGCAACCGGTCCATACATGCTGACCCTTATAAGCGGCACAGATAGATGTACCAGTATCCTGACAGAAAGGAAGCACTCCTTTAGCTGCGACCTCGGCATTACGGAGCATTGTCAATGCAACATACTTATCATTTTCAGAGGCTTCCGGGTCATGCAGAATTTTTGCAACCATCTCGTTGTGCTCTCTGCGCAACATGAAAGAGCAATTATGTGACGCTACATTAGCCAGCACTGTCAGTGCCTCCGGATCAACAACGAGCATCTCGTGTCCGTTCCAATTTTCAGTTTTGACGTAATCTTTTGTTATCAACTGATACTCTGTCGTATCTGGACCAAGAGGAAACATCTCCTGGTAATGAAAAGGTTTTGTTGCCATTTTATATTGACTTTTAATATTAGATACCTGAATATGTTTATAGTATGTGCGAAATTAATATTATTTAATGAATTTAACAACCCCAATTATAGAAACTGTTTAAATTTAATCACTACGATTTTATAGCGGTTCAATTCCATGTGTAGTATCATAAATGATTCGCAAAACGTTAACATTTTTAAAGTTGTGAACATCCCGATTTTTGATTAATTTTGTAAGATTCTATGCCTTGGCAAAGGCGTACAAACAGCAACCTGACATAATGAAGATTCGCAAATATATTTACATTATACTTTCCTTATTAATCGCTGTCTCCGCTGTGGAGGGAGTGGAAGCATTCGGTGCCAAGAAACGATCCAAGTACCGAACAACAAAAACATATAGTAAAAAAAATAAACGCAGTTACAAATCAAGAAGCAAAAAAAGCCGAAGAACCGTTACAAAAGCCGTAACACCGGCTCCCCCTCCCGAGATTGTTCTCGAGGATTCACTCACCCTTATGATAAATCAGGCCGTACTCGACTGGATTCCGTCGAAATTGAATCCGGGAGGACTGCGAATAAACAGTGTCCGTCCGGACACTGTTTCCAAGACAGCAAAAATCGGACTCAATGATCATTACACCTATCTTCCGGTTACCAAAGAATTTATTGACTCCCTGTCCAATCTTATTCACAGCTCAATGCCTGATTCTTTGAGAGACTACAGGATAACTCTCAACGTAGGTTCGCGCCCTCTGGCTTACTTCATCACCAAGGTTGACAAACTGCCTGAAAAATTCCGTAAGAATCCTCCTTTCGTTACGGAAGCATCACCATGGGCAAAAATAGACCGTGGCATGCAGAATGACATCGTGGCCATGTGGCATTCACATGGCAGATATTTCAAGACCGGCTCCGGATGCTGGACATGGCAACGGCCATTGCTGTTTCAGTCTATTGAAGACACATATACCATGTCGTTCATATTACCATATGCTGTGCCGATGCTGGAAAACGCAGGAGCCTATGTTATGCTTCCAAGAGAACGCGACACAAACAGACATGAAGTCATTGTCGACAACGACATCAACCCCGACGGCACAGTTTATTCACAGCCATATTACAAGGAACTGACCGGGCAGCAACCCTGGAGCACGGGAGAACTTGAAGGATTCATTTATGATCTTCCCGATTTCAGGGATACAGAGAATCCGTTTGAAAACGGAACTTATCGACAGACAAACACACAACGGGACGGAAAGCTTTCAATTGCCGCCTGGTATGCAGACATTCCGGAAGACGGAGAGTATGCCGTGTATATCAGTTACAAATCACTCCCCAACTCGACAGAAGACGCTCATTACACAGTCAATTACTCGGGAGGAACCAAAGAGTTTATTGTAAACCAGACAATGGGCGGCGGCACATGGATATATCTTGGCACATTCCCCCTGAAACGTGGTTACTCCGACACGGAGCCGGTTGTTACTCTTACCAATCTTACTGAAAAATCAGACGGACTGGTTGTCACAGCCGATGCTGTAAAAATAGGCGGAGGCATGGGTAATATTGCAAGAAGCAATCTGCGTTCGGATATATATTACGATCCATCTGATCCTGAAGATCAGGCCGCTGATGAAAGTGAAAGCGATGACGAGGAAGAAGATGAAACAGAGGAAAACGGTGACGAAACCAACAATGATCCCGCCGACACTTCCGTTCCGGCACAGGAAACCCCTGAGACCTCACCGCATGTGACAACAAGCAGACAGACTCCTGTGTTCCGGACTTCAGGTATGCCGCGTTTTCTGGAGGGAGCGAGATACTGGCTGCATTGGGCAGGTATGCCGGAATCCATATACTCCCCGTTTCACGGAAGCGACGATTACAAAGACGACTACACATGTAGAGGACACTGGGTCAATTATCTTGCCGGAGGATCACGGGTTCTGCCAAACAGAGAAGGACTCGGCATTCCTGTCGATGTATCATTTGCCTTACATTCCGATGCAGGGAAACGCGCTGATGACTCTTTTGTCGGAACGCTCGGAATATATTTCACCCAGAATGGAGAATCGTATCTTGACGGAACTCCAAGAATAAATTCCAGAATGCTCACAGACATTGTGATGCGACAGATCTGTAATGATATACGCCGTGAGTATGAACCATCCTGGACCCGCAGATCAATGTGGGATAAATCATATCTCGAGGCACGCGTAGCAGAAGTCCCGACAACTCTAATAGAGCTGATGAGTCACCAGAATTTTGCAGATATGTATTATGGACTCGATCCAGAGATACAATTTACGGTAGGACGTGCCATATACAAGGGTATTGCACGGTTTATGGCCGAAAGGAAAGACCGGAAACTTGTAATCCAGCCTCTGCCTGTACAGGATTTTGCGATTCACAGAATAAGGAAAAACCATTACAGACTTTCATGGCGTCCCGTTCCCGACCCTCTGGAAGACACAGCCATGCCTGACAAATACGTGATCATGGAAAGATCTGAGGGAGAACTCGGTTTCCATAAGATTGGAGAGACATCAGACACACATTTTGAATTTCGCACAGGCGACAACAAGATCCACAGTTTTCGTATCATTGCCATGAACCGCGGTGGAAAATCGTTCCCGTCTGAAACGCTGGCTCTTCGAGAATCTCCGTTCGAAAAGAAACCGATACTAATTGTAAACGGCTTTACGCGTATCGGAGCCCCCGCTCATTTCACAGACGGAAACCGTGCCGGCTTTGACGCAATACACGATTTCGGAGTTCCCTATATAAGAAATTTTTCCTTCACAGGATATCAGACAGAATTCAACAGAAACGCCGGAGAATCATTCGGACGAAGCAGCTCCAATTACATCGGCAGCATTATTGCCGGGAACACATTCGACTATCCTTCTGTTCACGGAGAAGCATTTGCAGATGCAGGACTCGGTTTTGTTTCATGCAGTGCATCGGCAGTTGAAAAGGGAGATCTGGATATTAATAATTTCCAGATTGTGGATCTAATCTTGGGGAAACAGAAGGCATCTACAATAGGGAATGGACACAGCGGCATAAAACACCGTACATTCACGCCTGAAATGCAGAAAAAGCTACGTCATTATTCCGATCAAGGGGGCAAGATGATAATAAGCGGGCAATATGTAGCTTCCGACTTGCGGTCATTAAAATACGGAGATTCTGATCGGGAATTTGCATCTGTAGTTCTCGGAGTGGAGGCCGCCTCCGATTCCATACCGGTAAGATCCGGCAAGATCAGAGACAAAGAAGGAAACAACATAACATATTCCAACACCCTTAACGATAAAATATATATCGTGGAATCACCCGACAGGCTTATTCCGGCCACCGGTGCCAAAGCAGAGAAATTTCTTACATTCTCTGATTCTGATGCCGCAGCGGGTATGATTGTAGACCGAGGCCGTAGTTTGAATGCCATTATGTCCATCCCGATTGAAGCCATAAACAGCCGGAACGAACGTAGCAGAATAATAAAAGAGATTCTTAAAAATCTAAAACAGTAAGCATCCTATAAAATCACTCTATAACAATGAATATCATACGCTTCACCACAGTAGCAGAGCTTCGGGAGGTAATTTTTCGCACTCCGCTTGAACAATATGTTCTCGTTCAACTTGACGACCGAGAAATAACGCTTGACGCGCACATGATTCACCGTTTCACTCAAGTAGCTTCAGAAATAGACTCTACTTTAACTTATTCATATTTTCGCGAAAAAAATGAGGACGGCACAATCATGCTTCATCCGGTGAACGATTATCAGCCCGGATCTTTGCGCAACGATTTTGATTTTGGTCCGTTAGTATTGCTCAATGCGGCGGATGTGCTTTCCGCTACTGAGGATTTTACTCCGGAAGATTCAGAGATGCTTGACGGAGGATGGTATGCCATGCGTCTGCAACTCACTCTCGGAAAAATGATGGCAATGATTCCGGAATATCTTTATACAGCGCAAAGAGTAGATTACCGTAAAAGCGGTCAGAAACAACATGACTATGTTGATCCTCGACAGCGGGACTATCAGATACAGATGGAACAGGTGCTAACCGCGCATCTACGCACAATCGGAGGCCTGCTTCAGCCGGCATCGCAAGACGTGGATTATGACTCCGAGGATTTTCCGGTAGAGGCATCCGTGATAATTCCTGTAAGAAATCGGATGCGCACGGTTATGGATGCTGTAAATTCAGCACTTTCCCAAAAATGCGGCTTCCCTTTCAACGTAATAGTCGTTGACAACGACTCTTCCGACGGCACACGTGAGTTGCTTGAAGAGTGCAATGATCCGAAACTACATCTTATTAAGGTTGATTCCTCTGAAGAGCTTGGAATAGGCGGTTGCTGGAACAAAGCCGTATTGTCCGACAAATGCGGAAGATTCGCAATACAGCTTGATTCAGATGACATATACAATTCCGACACTGTTGTCCAGACAATAGTAGATAAGTTCCGGGCAGGTAATTTCGGCATGGTGATTGGAAGCTACATGATGGTTGATTTCAATGGTAATCCCATACCTCCGGGATTAATCGCACACGAAGAATGGACAGACGAAAACGGACATAACAATGCTTTACGCACCCATGGATTCGGAGCTCCACGTGCATTCTTCACTCCACTTGTCCGCAGATTCCTCTTTCCAAACGTCAGCTATGGCGAGGATTATGCAATGGCATTGAGGATTTCACGTGATTATAGGGTTGGACGGATATATGAACCTATATATTTTTGCAGAAGATGGGAAGGCAACTCAGATGCATCCCTGTCTATCGAACGCACAAACGCCAACAACAACTATAAAGACTGCCTGCGTTCAATTGAGCTTCTTGCACGTGTAAGACAGAATCATCCCTTGCGAAACCCATACATGATGGATGCCGCAGATTTCATGCAGGGCACTCTTCCTCCTGAGATATTTCCAGGCGCTTCCGGATTTGCAGACAATGAAGACGAGAATGACCCCGACAATTACGGTGATTTTGATGAGGACGACTTCGAAGATGATTTTGAAGACTGATATTTATTAACAATCTGACCAGAATGGATACCGAATTGATAAACACGGTTATAGAAACGCAGTTAGCGGTGTGGCCGGAGGCGAAACGCAATTTTGACAATCTGATGCACACAAAAAGAAAAGCGGTGTCTCTTGGCGATTTCAGTGCACAACTGCAGCTGAATCCGGCCCGCGTACGCTCCACAGGGGCGGCAATTGACAAAAAGTCAATAGGAAGCCGACCCTGCTTCCTATGCGAATCAAACCGTCCGAAGGAGCAATTGGTTTTTCCATGGCTGGAAGGGTGGCAATTTCTTGTCAATCCCTACCCTATTCTGCCTGTTCATTTCACAATACCGTCTTCTCTACACATCCCACAATGCGGAATCCCGCTTGAAATGGCAAGTATGGCAGAAATGGCACCGGACCTTGTCATCTTCTACAACGGAGCCAAATCCGGAGCATCGGCACCAGACCATCTCCATTGTCAGGCTGTATTAAAATCAGAGCTACCGATACTTACCCTCACAGAGAGATATCACACCTCCGACAAACCGGGCTGGAGATCTTCTGAAAGCTTTGACCTTGATCTTCCATTTCAGTTCATCTCCGCGATAATCACTCCGGATGCAGAAGGTATGACCAACCTTTCTAAAGTGCAGAACGCGGTAGGTATAAATCCAGACAACGGTATGCCGGACAAAGACTTTGTAAACGTCTTTTTCTGGATAGACGGCAGCGGCTTCCTAAGAATAATTATTATACCCCGCAAAGCACACCGTCCATCCCATTACTTCTCATCAACCAACAACTACATGATAAGTCCCGGAGCACTTGACATGGCCGGAATTTTGGTAATGCCACGAGAAGAAGATTACGAACGTATTACAGAAAATGTGGTACGGGAAATTTATAACGAGACAGCTTTCAGCACTCTGCCTGAAGCTGTTAAAGCACCATTCAACTTATGAACCAAATTGACCTGACAAAGCAAGCCGAGACCGTAAGAAACAGGAAATCGCCCTGGTATTGGATCCCTACGCTATATTTCGCGCAAGGTCTGCCATACGTTGCCGTGATGACAATATCTGTCATAATGTACAAGCGTCTTGGTATATCGAATACCGAGATTGCGCTCTACACTGGCTGGCTCTATCTTCCTTGGGTCATAAAACCATTCTGGAGTCCGTTTGTGGACATAATAAAAACCAAGCGTTGGTGGACCCTCTGCATGCAGTGGATAATAGCTTTCGCCCTTGCAGCGATTGCATTTGCGATTCCTGCCCCGTTTTTCTTCCAGCTCACCCCCGCAGTCTTCTGGCTTGTCGGCTTCACTTCTGCCACTCACGATATCGCCGCCGATGGCTTCTACATGTTGGCGTTGACAGAGCATGAACAGTCTCTGTACGTCGGCATCCGCTCTACATTTTACCGTATCGCCACAGTTGCAGGACAAGGTCTTCTGGTTATTATCGCCGGACTTATCGAGACGAATTCAGGGCTCGCCCCGGTTACTCTAACCGTCAATGCAGACCCGGCTGTGGAATGGAGTCAGCCGAATATTGACGCCATATATTCCGCTGAGCCAGACCTCGCTGGAGAGATGGCATTCTACACACCTCAAAAATTTCTTTCTTTGGCAGTAAATACTCCTTCGACAGTTGATGTGAATGGAGAATCCATATCTTTCGGCAAATATGCCGCCATAATGCGAGACTCTGTCAAACACATGAACGAGCGAAACGGATTTGTAGCCCCCGAAAACGGAGCCTCAACAAACGGAAAGAAAGTTGTCTCACACAATGCACCCTCGGCATTCACAACATGGGTAAAGAATACGTTCGGGGAAGACCGTGAACCGTTCACAGTCCGCGACAATAACTTTGCCATTGCCGGAATCAAACTCAATAAAAAGCCTACGGCAGGCGAAGAAATCATACTCAACGTTACACTCAAATCAGGTGACCAGAGCATCCGCCTGGAGCATAACAAGCTCTCCACACGTTTCGTCTTCAACGAGAACAACTGGGACAAACCCGCATTCCTTTTCTACGAGGTTGACCACAAAATCACATCGCCAACTTCAGCTACTTTCGAGGGTGCTTCTGGCAATATTCCGCTGGCATGGTCAATGGTATTCGCTGTTCTTTCTGCATTCTTCTTTATCGTAGCTGCATATCACAGCTGGTCTCTACCCCGTCCTGTCGCCGACGGCTGCAACGACGGGAGCACAACCGCATCCAGCATATTCAAAGAATTCTTCGAGACGTTCAGATCGTTTTTCCAGAAACCTCAGGTGTGGTTGGCTATCGCGTTCATGTTGCTTTACCGTCTGCCTGAGGCACAGCTTGTCAAACTCATTAATCCGTTCCTTCTCGACCCCATCGATAAAGGCGGTCTCGGTCTCACCACCGGTCAGGTAGGTATCGTCTACGGCACTGTGGGCATCATCGGCCTAACGCTCGGTGGTATCATCGGAGGCATAGTGGCCGCAAAGGGAGGTCTTAAGAAATGGCTATGGCCCATGGCATGGTCCATGTCCCTCACCTGCCTTACTTTCGTATACCTAAGTTACGCCACCGGCCTCAGCCTGTTAGTAGTCAGCATATGCGTTTTTATCGAACAGTTCGGATACGGATTCGGATTCACGGCCTACATGCTCTATCTTATCTACTTCTCGGAAGGCAGACACAAGACCGCCCACTATGCCATTTGCACAGGCTTTATGGCCCTGGGTATGATGCTCCCGGGTATGGCTGCAGGTTGGCTGCAGGAGACTATCGGGTACCGCCACTTCTTCATATGGACCATGATATGCTGTGCGGCGACAATCGGAGTCTGCGCATTCCTTAAAATTGATCCCAATTTCGGACGCAAAATAGAAAAGGCCGATGAAATGGACTGATACATCCGCATAAATTATTTATTAAGAACCATATGCTTCGACAAATTGCACACACACACATCACAGGACTGCTACTGACATTGATGGCGGCACTGGTGTCGTGCAATTCGACAAAGCACGTTCCAGAAGGGAGATATCTTCTTGATGACGTTTCGCTCAAAATAAACGACTCCACCCATAGAGTTTCAAAGCAGCAGCTGATAACCTACATACGCCAGCAACCAAACACGAAGATGCTCTGGTCTGCGAAATTCCGGCTTGGTCTATACAATCTGAGTGGAAAAGATTCTACTAAACGCTGGAACAAATGGATGCGCAAACTCGGTGAGCCCCCTGCAATCTATGATTCAATGGCAACTGTAAACGATATCTCCCAGCTCAAGCGGGCTCTTGTCAATGCCGGATATATGGAAGGAGACGTTTCGGTAAAGAAAAAAATCAATGACAAAAAACGTAAAATCAAACTTGAATTTGATGTCACACCCGGCACTCCACATATAATCCGTTCTCTCGAATACGATTTCCCGAACGACACTATCCGCAATCTGTTTGCCAACGATTCATCTTTATTCCTTATTGCTCCTGGTGATATCCTCGATCTATCCCGGCTTGAAACTCAAAGAGATGTATTTGTCAATTATCTGCGAGACAATGGCTATTTTGCATTTGGGAAAGAGAGTATTTCATTTACAGCGGACACGGCGGCCGGATCCAAGGATGTAGATCTTCACTTGTCGATACATCCCCCTAAAGCAACCGGTATTCAAGACCGCATACATCTCGATACACATAAACAATATTTAGTCAGGAATATTTATGTCATTCCTGACTACTCTCCGGGTACGTCTACGAATATTGAGGACTATCAGGCCACAGACACTCTACACTACAAAGGCCTTACAATTCTTGAAAGCAAAAAACGTTATCTGAATCCGCAAACTATATTTGACAATTGCTTTATACGTAAGGGAGAGCTTTATAGTGCAGCTGAAGTAAACGCCACATATGCCGCCTTAAGTCGTCTCAGCATACTAAAATTCATAAATATCAGATTCATTCCTTCTGGTAAGCTTGGAGATTTCGGTTTAATTGATGCCTACATTCTTTTGACTCCTGGCAAGAGCCAAAGCTTCTCTGCTGAACTTGAGGGTACAAATTCCGAAGGCAACTTCGGAGTGGCCGCGGCTCTTCATTACACACACCGGAATCTTAGCAAAGGATCAGAAACTTTTTCCGCAAAACTGCGTGGAGCATACGAAGCGCTTAATGGCAGTTTTCAAGATATTATTCACAACAGATACCTTGAGTTCGGTGGAGAAGTCGGTATAAATTTTCCAAAGTTCAAAGCACCTTTTCTTAAAGAGAGTTTCAAACGCAAGATCAAGGCATCTACGGAGTTCAACATATCCATGAATTATCAAGAACGGCCTGAATATACGCGACTTATTTCCACTGCTGGGTGGAACTATAAATGGACTGAGCATAAATATCATAGACGCCATACATATACTCCTATTGACGTGAATTATGTGTATCTGCCCGAGAGTACAAATGACTTTCTTAATCAGATAGCACCCGACAATCCTCTTCTTCGATACAGTTATGAAGACCACTTCATTATGCGAATGGGCTATAGCCTTTATCAAACCAACAAGCAACCTGAATCACCATTCAGCCACAAACAACTTCGTGACATCTACACTCTTCGTGTAAATGCGGAGATTGCAGGCAATCTTTTATTTGCAATCAGCAGTCTTGCAAGACACCGGTCAAACTTCCATGATGACCCTTATAAAGTATTCGGCATAAGATATTCGCAATATGTAAAAGTTGATGCAGACTTTTCTTATCTGCATGTTTTTGACGAACGCAACTCCATTGCCTATCATGCAGGCGGAGGAATCGGCGTTCCATACGGCAACTCCTCTATTCTTCCTTTTGAGAAACGCTTCTATGGAGGAGGGGCAAACGGTGTAAGGGGATGGGACGTGCGCACTCTCGGTCCCGGGCGCTTCCCCGGTTCAAACTCGGTAAGCGACTTTATCAATCAATGCGGAGACATTCGTCTTGACTTTAATGTAGAATACCGTCCGAAACTGTTTTGGATTCTTGAGGGTGCCTTGTTCATTGATATAGGAAACATCTGGACAATACATAATTATCCAAACCAGCCACACGGATTTTTTAAATTTAAATCGTTCTATAAAGAGCTGGCAGCCGCTTATGGAGTCGGACTGAGACTTGACTTCAAATATTTTCTGTTGCGGTTTGACATGGGTATGAAGGCTCACAATCCTGCTATTAATCAGGAGCCATGGCCTATCATTCACCCAGTCTGGAAGCGCGACCGTTCTTTCCACTTCTCAATTGGGTATCCATTTTGATATATGAAATATTCCAATAATAAGCAGTTGTTTAAACTCAATCTTTAGATTATGAAGAGACTCGTTATATTTGACCTTGACGGAACACTCGTAAATTCGATTACAGATCTTGGAAACGCTTGCAATTACGCATTGCGTACACTCGGATATTCCGAACATGCTATATCGACATACAATTTTATGGTAGGCAACGGTGTCAGAAAACTTATTGAACGTGCTGAACCGGACGCTAACCAAGAGACTGTAGAAAAACTTCTGTCACTTTTCCGTGAATATTATGACAGTCATCTTACCGACAAAACAGTCCCTTATCCCGGAATCCCGGAACTGTTACGCTGTCTTAAAGACAAGGGGGTGGCCATTGCTGTCGCATCAAACAAATATCAAGCCGCAGTGTCAAAAATAGTTCCTCATTTCTTCCCGGACATACCTTTTGTATCAATAGCGGGGCACAACCCGTCCATACCGACAAAGCCGGATCCTTCTATAGTGTTCTCCATTCTCAATCAGCATCCTACCCCGAAGAATGAAGTGCTGTATGTTGGCGATTCCTCTGTAGATATTGAGACAGCACGCAGAGCATGCATCGAATCTGTAGGTGTAAGCTGGGGATTCCGCCCTATATCTGAATTGCGCGGAGCTTATGCCGACAATATAGTCACATCTCCCGAAGAGATTTTAGACATTGTTGATCGTTGATGCTCGTTTTATAATCTTGCTGTCCAGAACTATTGATTTGCTCGGAGACGAGAAATCCTCTATCTTGGCCCACAATAGTTCTGTTGCAATCCTTGCCATTTCTTCAATCTGCTGCTCAACAGCTGTGATCTGCGGAAATACAAGCGTTGACAGCACTGTGCCTGACATCGTACAAATAGAAACATCCTCCGGAATGTGATATCCCCGTTCCTGAAGCGCACGTTTGGCTCCTAACGCCTGAGTTTCTGTAAAACAGAACACACTGTCAAATTCAAGTCCTCTCTCCAACGCAACCTCTATGGCATGGATACCATCTTCAAAAAGAACCCCACCTGATATTATATATTCACTTCCACAAGGCAAATTGAATTTCTTCAGTGCGTCTCTCCATCCCTTACTGCGATCTATTGCATTCTGAATATATGACGGACCCTCAAGATGCAGTATCCTTTTTTGGCCATTATAGATCAGATGCTCAACCATAAAGAATGATTTTATATAATCATTGCTACGCACCATAGACACATCAAGATCAGGAATGACACGGTCGAAAAACACCAACGGCACACGACTGTTCAGAAAACTATTGTATATTTCAAGATTTGCGGAATTATGGCATGGATTAATCAATATACCGTCTACTCGAGATTTATTGAAAGTCTCAAGATTTAATTTCTCAATTTCAGGCGACTCGTCCGAGAATGCTATAGCCACTCTATAACCACGCTGCAAAATATGTTTCTGTGCCGCGGATATAAACCTCATGGAGAACGGTGTTGTCATCTCCGGTACGGAAATGCCTATCACATGATTGCTCTGCGCCCTAAGGTTAACGGCCATTTCATTGCGTCGATAACCCATGCGGATAGCAGTTTCCTGTATCTTCTTCATAGTTTCGCTACTGACATTGTGCGCGTCATCATTAAGCGCACGGGACACCGTCGACTTAGAGATGCCCAATTCGGCAGCTATATCTTTTATCGTCACATACCTCATGGTAAAAGAACCTAAAATTTATGACAAGTTACTAAAAATTTATCAATCCTGCCATATTTTTAACAAAACATTACATTTCAAACATTCTTCTTCACGTTCTTCCCACCTCAAACGGTTGCGTTCAATAAATACAATCTTTGCCTCAATGTAAGATACCTGTGGAAATATTAGTTTTATCTGTCACTTTTTTTTTATAACTTTAGAAACTAAAAGACTGTATGCATTTATGAACAAACCTTTATTGTTTCTTCTTGCGTTGCTATGCGCTACGGGAATCCCGACAAACGCTGAAAGGAAATTTATCGCCCACCGTGGAGTTGATCTGAAACATACTATCGCAGGGGAAAACTCTCTTGAAGCAATACGTCTTGCGCAAAGAGCCGGTTTTCAAGCCATAGAGACAGACGTTCGCATGACATCCGACGACTCCCTTGTCGTGATGCATGATGCGACTCTTAACCGCACCTGTCTTCGTTCCGACGGCAGCGAGCTGACCGAACCCACAGAGATTAAAAATCTCAGTTGGAAAGAGCTTCAGGACAATTATGTGGTAAAAGCTGACAATCCTGCTTATAGATCAAAGATACCGTCACTCCGCACATACCTTCGGGAATGCAAGAAAGCAGGGTTGTTGCCATTTATAGAGCCAAAACTCGTAGACTCGACAGGCAACCATTACCGGGATATAATCCGTATCGCAGACGAAATATATGGTCCGGACAATTACATAATCACATCAAACAATCGTGCAAACGACATAATCAGGCATGTTGTAAAGGACAAGGATGTACGACTGATGGGCATTCTTTACCAGACCACATACGATAAAATACAAAATCTTGGCAACTGTATAATGGCCATCAGTGCCACAAAGTTTAAGCCCGAAGAATATGCCCGTCTACATCAGAAAGCTCATTCCGACGGTCTTCTTTCAGAATCACACGCAGATAAATTCCAACACTTCGACATGATCAACGGCTCCCCTGTGGATTATGTTTCAACCGACATGCTTGTGCCGGATTATCACGGCCAGGGCAAAGTGGTCAGAACCGGCTCTCATTCAGACTTCGGAGGACTTTACGTAAGTTTCGACATAATAGGAGATGCAGAAGTTGAGATGGGGAGCCAGAAATTTAAGGTATCATCTCCGGGCAAATTAAAAACTGTGAGACATCAGGTTGCACTCTACAACGAAGCTCCTAAAATAGATATCCGCCCGTCTGACAAATCTACAACGATATCAAATCTGAAAACGCTTCAGGTGGAATTCTGAAATTCATTTTAACTCTTTATTTAACAGATAAATGTTTAAAACAAAAATATCATGACAGAGAAAAAAATTTATACCGAACCGGCAAGAGAAGTTCCGATACTTGCAGATGTAGATGTTCTTGTAGTCGGAGGTGGTCCATCCGGAGTGTGCGCAGCTGTAGGCGCCGCGAAAACAGGTGCAAAAACTATGCTTATTGAGTCTCTTGGTTCTTTTGGGGGAATGTGGACAAACGGTCTTGTCACTACTCTTGGAGGATTCAATTCATGGCTTAAACCTTATCGTCGTTGCGTAGACGGTGTGATGGGAGAATGGCTCCGCATGGCTACCGAGAAAAACGGAGCGGAAGATAACCGTTCCTGGGTACTCAGCTCTGATCCTGAAATAATGAAACTTACGGCAGACGAACTTTTGTCCCAAAACAATGTAGCCGTTTTGCTTCACACATGGATGGTAGACACTATCATGGAGGGAGATTCAATCAAAGGTGTGATTGTAGAGAATGTAGACGGACGAGGAGTAATTTTTGCAAAAAATATAGTTGACTGCACAGGCAACGGAGATGTCATGGCTCGTTCAAGAGCTGAATTCCGTATTTCCGAGGCGCTTCAGCCCATGACAATGCCTTTCTTTCTGGCAGAAGTCACTCCCAAGGGAGACGCACCGTTCGATGACGAGCTTGTTATTCCTATGGGACCGGAACCGGGATACCTTGGCAAAGAGATGATGCCGTATACCACACGTCGCCGTGATATGGCAGTTGACAACGATATGCTCAACAAAGCATATGAAAAGGGAGAACTTCCATTTTTCGGAGGACCGTGGTTCGGAGGTCTACGCACCAACTATCCATGGGTCAATACTACACGTGTCTACGGTTCTGCAGTAAATGCCAAAGAACTTACAGAAGCTGAGATCCAAGGGCGGCATGACGCACACCAGATTGTAAATTTCTATCGTGATAACTGTGCCGGATTTGAGAAATGCTGGATAATGACAACAGCAGCCACCATGGGTATCAGGGAAACCCGACGTCTGACAGGAGAATACACCCTTTCACGAACAGACATCGCCGAACACCATACATTTGAAGATCCGATTGCCGTAGGAGTATGGCCTATAGACGTACATCCCCAGAAAGGTGAAAACGGTGCCCACGACATGTTCGTACCACTACCCTATCAGATCCCTTACCGTTCGCTTATCCCTGTAAAGGTTGACAATCTCATCGTTGCCGGACGTTGCATCTCTTCCGATCGTGAAGCAATGGGAACTCTGCGCGTCGGGGCTACATGCGGAGCCATCGGACATGCTGCAGGTGTTGCAGCTGCCATATGCGGAAAGAAAAGCTGTACCCCGCGCAACCTGAATTATGAAGACCTCAAATCAGAACTTTTAAAACAGAATGCAATACTCGAATAAGTCCAGAAATATGACAACTAACAGAACAATTAAAAACTTGGCGTTAACCCTTCCGCTTCTGACATCAGGAGCCGCCATGGCGGCTGACCGTCCAAATATAATTTTCTTCCTTGTGGACGACTTCGGCTGGACCGAGACTTCGCTCCCTTTTGGAGATGAAGTATACCCCCGCAACAAGCAGTTTCACACTCCGAATATGGAGCGTCTGTCAAAAATGGGAACCATGCTGACAAACGCATACGCATGTTCCTTGTCTACTGCCACCCGCACATCATTGCTCACAGGCATGAACTCCGCACACAGCCATATCACTTCATTCAGTTCTCTGTATAAAGATATAGTGCCAGATGCCATCGGAGGTCACCCGGGCGCGACAAATCCGAATCTTGATGATATTTTCGCCCATCCAAAATGGAATTACAATGCTTTGTGCCCGATGCAGTTTGACAATGATGCTGATCGTGCTACCTACGGGTTAAACAATACAACATATGCGACACCACTTCCTCAGATCCTCCGAGATTCGGGATACCACACTATCCATGTAGGGAAGGCACACTGGGCACCTGCCGGCACACCGGGCTCAAATCCATATAACATGGGGTTTGTTGTAAACATTGCCGGAGCACAGAACGGGCACCCAAAAAGCTACCAGCCGGAAGACAATTACGGAAACATTCCAGGTCAGGGTGACTACGGCTCCGTACAGAACATGAGCCAGTATTACGGATCAAACGTACACCTGACCGATGCAATCACACGCGAGGCTCTCAAAGCCATGGAGCATCCTATCAAACAGGACATACCGTTCTTCCTATATTTCGGGCATTATACAAACCACACCCCGATTCAGCGCGACAACCGCTTTTATCAGAAATACATAGATATGGGACTTGATGAGGGAGAAGCTCGTTATTCTTCTATGGTTGAAGGAATGGATGTAAGCCTTGGACAGGTGCTCGACTTCCTTGATGAAAAAGGGATTGCCGACAACACTGTACTGGTATTCTTCTCCGACAATGGAGGCCATTCCGTAGGCGGTGAAAAAGGTGGACAGATGCATACCCAGAATATGCCGCTACGCGAAGGGAAAGGTTCTGTATACGAAGGTGGCATACGTGTACCGATGATGGTTGTATGGCCAGGCAAAGTCGCTCCTGACACACGCATCAACACCCCTGTAACGGTAGAAGATTTCTTCCCTTCGTTCTGCGAGTGGGCTCAGATTGATAACCCGCAGACTGTCCAGGAACGTGACGGAATCTCATTCGTAAAACTTGTTACAGATGGATCCAACTATATAGCACAAGCCAAGAAAGACGGAAAAATCAAAAATCAATATGAGGCCAACCGCTATCCCGTGCCTCAGGAAGTTTCCGGTATTGCCGACAACAGGTCTATAATATCTCACTACCCTCACCAGCTCCGTTTTGAGGACCAGGATGATATTGACTTCATGAGCGCTGTGCGGCAGGGAGACTGGAAACTTGTTTACAGAATGCATACAGGGGAACTGGAACTTTATAACCTTGCCCAAGATATTGAAGAGCGCAACAACCTTGCGGCAAAATATTCGGAAAAAGTAAAAAGCATGGCTAAAGATTTAGGTAACAGCCTGCGCAAATGGGAAGCACCGATGCCAACCGTACGCGCCACCGGAAACCTTGTGCCTATGCCTGACGAAGTAATACCCGAAACAAAAAAGAGTAAGAAAAGTAAGAAAAGCAAAGTATAATGAATCCGGAATTTAAAAAGACTTTTTTTAATTCTGCTAACGAATCTAATCCGGAGGGGGAACTTGCCCTCTCCGTTTTAGTTAGCAATATAATAGAAATTGCAACAGCACATGCTAATTCACTGGGCATAGGGAATCCGGCCATGAATCATTTAGGAGCCGGATGGGTGCTTAGCCGCATTACAGTAGAAATGGAATCATACCCTCCCTGCAATACTGAGTACAATATTACTACATGGATTGAAGGATGGAACCGGCATTTCTCTACACGCGATTTCTGTATTGAAGATAAGCACGGTAAAATATATGGCTATGCCCGTTCGGTATGGATGGTACTAAATACTAAAACCCATGAAAACTTCGGCACATCACATCTGAATCTGCCGGACGGAATGGTTTCTGCGAAAGAATGTCCGATTGCATCACAGGGCAAACATGTGGAAATCATGCCTTATAACACGCCTGACGACAAAGTTCCGGCACGTGCTCTCAAAGCTAATTCCAAAGAAACTGAATATACCTTCAAATACAATGACATAGACTTCTACCGTCACGTCAATACAGTAAGATACATCACCATTTTGCTAAATCAGTATTCCCTTGCAGAGTTTGACAAGAATTTGGTGAGAAGATTGGAAATATCTTTCCTCCACGAAGGAAGCTTCGGAGACACGGTGACTGTGCTGCGTCATAATCATACACCTTTGTCATCCTCAATCTTACTGAAATCACACAATACAGGTCTTCCTGTAATCTTTTCATGTATTTCGCTCTCACCCCGTGAATTGTAGACCCGTCGACACAGCGTTTACAAATATTGGGGAAAGCAAGTTTACTTTTTACCGAGAGTAAGTCCGAGTCCTAACATCAGATTTGATGGCGAGTGGAATTCATTCAGACGGTAGCCGACATTGAGATACAACGGGCCATAGATATAGGTTTTCAAGTTCACAAGCTGATACGACCTACGTATCTCACGTGGACCTGCAAACCCATAGCCGATACCGATGTTCAATGAAAATATCGGCATGACGAGTTCGGCTCTTGCAGACAATCCGGCGGATGCCTGTCTGAAGAACGGAGGTCTGTAGAACTTGGCATCCTCTCCGTATGTATCCGGAACATGATATTTTGACAGTCCCGAATTCTCACTCCATTGCAGATCCAGCGACAATCCGGTCCTGAAAGTCGGACACACATCCCACATCGGAGCGAATGTCAGTCCGGCGACACCGAAATGACCCGGCAAAAGAGCCTTCTCTCCCTCTTCGGTGAAAGCACCGTCTTCTACCGGGAAATAAGCCTTACGCCACGCACCATACCCCATTACATCATAGGATATTCCACTGCTGAATTCACTATCTGTCGAAAAAGGGGAAGTCCTTCTGAACATTTTCTCTCCCGGAATAAACGTAAGTCCTACTGCCCCGCCAACCGTATTCACTCCAGGATTCGGCCAGGAAGTATTTCCGTTAGAATAATGTGTCAAATCAATTCCTCCCATCAGATGCAAACCCGCGGAGAGTGCGTAATTGAGTTTGAATCCAAGATTTAGATAGGCATTAGTGGTTGATCCTACAACAAGATTTGAATGGATATCGTCATCCTGTCCCATTTTCTTCCACCCGAAAGCGGCTCCAAAGTTCCACTCATAATCAAGCGACAGTCTGTTAGAAAAGCAGAACATCGGTGCACCCTGAAAAACATACACACCCAATGGAATGCCGACTTCACGCGGCTGCATAAAAGTATTCACGCTGACACCGATACCCTGATACACGGATGAGTTGCGTCCTGTATTCGGTCGCATGAATGAATATCTCAGATGCCACGACAATGCTGAATGCGAGACTTTCCCATCAGGTTCCATTCTATCCATCAATATCGGATTCGAATTGAAGGCATAACCTGCACGCATGCCGATTTCCCAACACGATAGAAAACTTTGCGGTTCCTCAGCCATTAAACAGAAAGAAACAAAGGATAATATGATGTATGTTATAATTTGTCTGATTCTCATTGTATCGGCATTATTTTTCCCCATTCCACTCTTATTTCAACAGGGACCAACACGCTGACATCAACCCAATTTTCACTCAACGAATCCGGAAAATCTGAAATATAATATACAATGTCTGCTTTTGCGGTAACTACCTTCCTGTTCACGTAAATGTATGCTCTAATCATAGTGGACGGAGGCAATTCGAACGATTCTGTATGCCCGGGCATATATTGACGGGGTACAGATGTGATTCCAAACTTAAACGGAATCTCGGTATCATCGAAATATGGCAATCCATAAGAACCAATACCCGGTATCTGAATATTCGGCTGTTCTTTTTTCCATGGAATTACATAATATGTACTGTTTGAAATTCTTACGAGAGAATTATTGTAATTGTCATACAGCACGTACACTTTTATAGGCTTGTCGCAACTATTGTTGAATATCGTTTCACTTATCGATTCACCGACAGGTTCAACGTTCAATGTGCCGATACCATAAGTCAGAGACTGCAGCACAAGACTGTCTTTGTTCTCCGGTTCGGGTTCAGGATTCTCCTCGGGGGGAATAACCTCCGGAGGTCGTGACACAAACACCTCGTCGTTGCAAGATGCCATAGCAACGGACAGCAACAGTACGTGCGTTACCAGTTTAACTTTCATATAAATAATAACGTAGTCTGTCTTAAATTAGTACACTCAAATCTCAAATGTCCGGGCATAAAAAAAACTGCACCCACAAAAAACTTATGGAGTACAGTTTTTACTAAAATAGAAAGACATTTCCTTCAACTTAACTGTAACGATTTATTTAGCACAAGAGTCTCTTCACAAACTCATAATCCGGTTCATCGGTAATTTGTTCACAAAGAGATGTTCCAAGTATAGTACCATTCTCATCTATCACCACCAGTGCACGGGCAAAGAGCCCCTTCATCGGGCCGTCTTCGATCTTCACGCCATAATCTTCGCCAAAGCGTGAACGGAATCCGCTTCCTGTACTGACGTTTTCTATACCGTTTACTGTACAGAATCTGCTTGCTGCAAATGGTAAGTCCATACTTACGCACAGTATCTTTGTATCGGGGTATTTAGAAGCATCTGCATTAAAACGACGCACAGAAGCCGCACAGACATCAGTGTCAAGACTTGGAAAAATATTCAGGACAAGACGCTGACCCCGGAATGAATCAAGTTTTATTTCCGACAAATCTTGACCAACCAACGTAAAGTCCTTTGCCTTTTCACCTGTCTCCGGCAATCCATTCACATGCATTTCTTTTCCTTTTAAATAAACTGTCTTCATAATTATTCTATTTGTGTTTTCAATATCAAAACGCGACAAATCAATGAATTGTTTATGCCTCACTTCCATATAGCGGTGAAAGATATGCTGCTGAACCCATAAAATATTGTGGCATAAGGCAAGTATAATACTGACAAAGCGCGAAAATCCACATAAGATTTTCGCGCTTATAGGTATAAATGTATATAATTATAATCAGATTATGCCCTGAGCCATCATTGCGTCAGCTACTTTTAGGAAGCCTGCTATATTGGCACCCTTCATGTAGTTGATATAGCCGTCGGGTTGCTTGCCATGTTCCACGCATGCTTCATGAATATCATGCATGATCTGATGCAACATCTCGTCAACCTTCTCTGATGTCCACTGCAGATGCTCGGCATCCTGTGTCATCTCAAGACCGGATACAGCCACACCACCGGCATTCACTGCCTTACCGGGACCATAAGGAATCTTGTTCGCTATGAAAGTATCGATAGCCTCAGGCGTACATCCCATATTGGAAACCTCAGCTACTAGCAATACCCCGTTATCAACAAGCTGTTTTGCATCATCTCCGTTGAGCTCATTCTGGGTAGCGCAAGGAAGTGCGATATCCACTTTCTGCTCCCAAGGTTTACGTCCGGCATAGAATGTTGAGCCGGGGAATTTATCTGCATATGGAGCCACTATATCATTACCAGATGCACGAAGCTCAAGCATATATTCGATTTTCTCTGCATTCAGACCTTCCGGATCATAGATGTAGCCGTCAGGACCGGAAATAGTAACAACCTTACCACCAAGTTCTGTAGCCTTAGTAGCCGCACCCCAGGCAACATTTCCGAAACCGGAGATAGCAATAGTCTTGCCCTTGATTTCCTGACCGAGGTCTGCAAGCATCTGTACTGTATAATACAAAGCACCGAAACCGGTAGCCTCCGGACGTATACGGCTACCACCGAAGCTCAAACCCTTGCCTGTGAATGTACCTGTATTCTCACGGGCAAGCTTTTTATACATTCCGTACATGTAGCCTACTTCACGTCCGCCTACACCTATATCGCCTGCCGGAACATCGCGGTCCGGACCGAGATTCCTCCATAATTCAAGAATGAATGCCTGACAGAAACGCATGATTTCAGCGTCGCTCTTTCCGCGGGGGCTGAAGTCAGATCCACCCTTGCCTCCTCCCATGGGAAGTGTGGTAAGCGCATTTTTAAATGTCTGTTCGAATCCAAGGAATTTAAGGATTGAAAGGTTAACGGATGCATGGAAACGGATACCTCCCTTATACGGGCCAATGGCATTGTTAAACTGTACACGGTAACCGATATTGTTCTGTACCTCACCCTTGTCATCTACCCAGGAGACACGGAATGTGAAGATACGGTCCGGCTCAACCATTCTTTCAATTATCTTTGCCTTTTCATATTCAGGATGCTGGTTATATACATCCTCTACTGAAAGTAAAACTTCTTTTACAGCCTGAAGATACTCTTTCTCTCCCGGATGTTTGGCCTCAAGATTGGCCATAAACTCGTTAATGTTCATGATATAAACTTTTAGATTTATGGTGTGTTTTCTATCTTAACCCATATCCTTATAATCAGAATAGAGTTGTATGCAAACTTACAAACTTTATTTAAATCCACAAAATAAAAACGACATGTTTTTAAACAGATAACATAAAACAATCGGGGCCCCCTTTTCAAGGAGCCCCTGTTGTTGTGAAGAACAGTACTATTTCTAATCTTAGAACTTTTAACGTGCTGTTTATCTTTGATATTTTTTATTATTTATTTGTCCTGACTGAAGATTACGATACGGTTCCAGTCGTTTGTGCCATAAGGCTGTACTGATGAACCGTCAAACTTAACCTGAAGGCGGTCACGCGAAATACCGTAAGTGTTGACCAATTCGTCTGCCACTACATTGGCACGTCTTTCAGAAAGGCCCATGTTATATTCAGAAGTACCCGTATCCTTGTCTGCATATCCGCAAATCACTACCTTTTCATTAGGATTGGCCTTCATCCATTCTGCCATATTATAGATATTAACCTGCTCTGTAGGCATAATCTTATCTGAGTTAATAGAGAAACGGACTGTCGTCATCAAAGGAGTACTCGGGCATTCCTGTGCAACCGGTTCGGGACAAGGAAGCTGAGACTGAAGGTTGGCAACTTCTTCACCACAAGCAAGCAACTGGGCGCGAAGATCATTGATCTGACCATTCATAGCCGCTATCTGGGATACATAGTTACACTCGTTGAATTTGTTAAACTTACGGCCGCCGATATTGAAGTTAAAGCCGCCCAACACCGCTACATTTGCATCAATTGATCGACCTTCCGCGCAATTGTTCCAATTGTCACCATAGAATGTAGCACGTGCCTCAGCAAAGAAATCGACATATTCACACAAGCGCAAACGGAACTGAAGACCCGCGGATACGGGAAGAGTCCATTGAACAGATTTCTGTCTGCCATTCTCGCGATAAATATTTGTGCCTGCTGGTTTTGCACCGTGAGAATCACGATAATTCCACATTGCATCCCCTCCGAGACCTACAAACGGAATAATGGAAAATACACGATTGTCATTCACCCCGCCGAGAGAGTTAAACATATCCCACATAAACTCGGCCTGAAGATTTACGTGCTGTGCGCGTGTCCATCCGTTATTATAATTTGGTGCTGTCGGATTGTCCCAGTGCATTGCGCCTCCAAGGGCTTTGATCCTGAATCCGATGTAAGGAGATACCCAACGACCGAAACCGACGCCATAAGTGAGTGTCATTTTCTTACGGTCTACCGCAGGTCCGGTAAATGTGCCTTTCTCGACAAAAGGCTGGTTTATTCCTGCATTTACCTCTATAAACCAATTGTCACGCCAATTGGAAAAATAATGTGTCTTAGGATCACATGTAAACTCGGTTACTGTCGTAGCCTCGTCTACAAAAACATCCTGTGCTTTAGCCGGTGCACAATATGCGGCAGTACCGGCACATAATGCAATCGCATAGTAGAGATTTCTGGTTTTCATAAAATATAAATTTAAGAATAAGTTTGTGAAATCGATTAATTAACTCGGGTTGCCGGAGCAACCTTTTATTATCAATTTTTATAATTTTTATATATCTAACATTTCAAATTAAATATTTGTTTGAAACGAGTATATTAAAATCTCACGATTTTTCACTAATTTCGCAGATAAGTATCTACACAGATAATTACATAAGTAAGTGCCAAATTTAATTTATACTTAATGCGAATTTATTTTTGAGACGATTACAGTGCGGAATGAAGGAGCATCTGTTTATATACAACTGATTGACAAGCTGTAAACAGCCCTTAAAAAACCGCAGTAAGTATAAAAGATTAAAACACTTACTAACGTTTTGAAACTGTTTAAATTTATTTTCGAGGAATTTTGAGAGTTGTTTTTGATATGGTTTCGCGAGTTGAGAAGGGAGAAACCTTAAAGTTTTGACCGCCGAAACTTGGCGTAAACAACCAAAAAGAACCTCAAAATTACCGAAAGAATAATTATATCTTTTTTTCGTAATAAATATATACAGTTTCTTAAATTTGAATACCTACTTGTAAATGAAAAGGCATCCGAAATATATATTGAAGCTTGAGGACGAATCCAGATTGTCCTCCATCATCAATATCAGACTAACACGTTTCGGTATGTGGATATCTGGAATCCTTTTCATTTCAGCTATGTTTTTATTAGCCGGCATTTTCATTGTTGCCACACCCCTGAAGACATTGTTGCCAGGCTATATGAAACAACAGGAACGTGCAGCCACCGAGGAAAATATGCTTCGTCTTGACTCAATTCAGGAAGTATATAAATCCAATCAGGCATATATAGATAATTTTGTCCGCGCACTTGACACAGAACGTGTTCCTAATGATTCGATACTTATAGTCGGCGAGACCCGGGAACTTTCTTCTGATTCTCTTTTGCCCGCCTCCCCTCTCGAACGAGAATTTGTAGACGCAATGGAAGAACGCGAACGGTTCAATATTTCCGTACTCGCTCCTCTCGCCGCTGAAGGAATGATGTTTTCACCTGTGGCTGAATCGGGAATCTTCACACTTGCCTCCAAAGATTCGACAAGAGGAGAAATACTCATGAACGGGGATGAACCGGTGCTGAGTATTTCCGACGGATCAGTGCTCGCTTCATATTACTCGCCCGCAGAAAAGGGATATGTAATACTGATTCAGCATGCAAAGGGATTTGTGTCCCGCTATGAGGGTCTGGGAAATCCTATGGTATCGGCAGGAGATATGGTTTCCGGTGGACAAATGATCTCATTAAGTCCGAAACCGGATGCAATGGGAAGAAGAATTGTTGCCTTAATGATGTGGCACAATGGCATATCGCTCAAGCCATTCGAATATATAGGATCAGGCTCGGGACATACATACTCAAAAGATGACAATTATGAAGCCCCTCGGGGCAGATGACTTATAGCCCTTCCGGGTATTTGATTTATGCAAATTATTGAGAACATAGCTGTGCTTGGCTCAACAGGCAGCATAGGCACACAAAGTCTGGATATAATAGAAGCCTTCCCTGACAGATTTCATGCCAGCGTGCTGACTGCGGGGACAAACTGGAAACTGCTTGCACAACAAGCCCTGAAATTCAGGCCTGATACTGTTGTCATAGCCAACGACCAGTTTTATCCCGAACTGAAAGAGGCTCTGCGCGGAACCCGGATAAATGTACTTGCCGGTTCAAAATCCATAGCGGAAGCCGCAACACTGCCGTGCGTGGATACTGTCATTACAGCAATGGTAGGATACAGCGGTTTGATTCCGACTGTAGAAGCTATCAAAGCTGGTAAAAAAATAGCTCTTGCCAATAAAGAGACACTGGTTGTCGCCGGAGAAATAATCACTCGTCTTTGTTCAGCATATGGAGTCAGGATACTCCCCGTTGACAGTGAGCATTCTGCAATATTTCAATGCCTTGCCGGAGAAGAAAACAATCCTGTGGAGAAGATTATCCTAACAGCCAGCGGTGGACCTTTCCGCACATTCTCCCCTGAACAACTTGAACGTGTCACTGTAAAAGATGCATTACATCATCCCAACTGGAATATGGGCGCAAAAGTAACAATCGATTCTGCGTCTTTAATGAACAAAGGGTTTGAAATGATCGAGGCACGATGGCTTTTCAACTGTCCGCCTGAAAAGATAGAGATTGCCGTGCACCCCCAGTCCATTGTCCATTCAATGGTGGAATTTGCAGATGGCAGCATTAAAGCACAGCTTGGAGTGCCGGACATG
>CAQFOZ010000024.1 GCA_948788915.1 uncultured Muribaculaceae bacterium
TCTCCCAGGACAATGCCAAGCTCCATGGTATTGATAAGCTCGCCCTGACGTGTCGACAGCTGCTTTGACTGGACAAAATACGAATTCATGTCAACAGACTTGCTGCCGGTATACTTTTCAGCCACAACCAAAGACTGTTTTTTAGTATTGGTATTAAGAACTTTCATTGCCTGGCGTGGTGCCGCCCATCTGATCGCAGCATCACCGGCAAAGGTATCACCTACTTTATATATTTTTCCTCCTATGGATATATTAGGTGTAGTCAGATAAAGAATTTTGAAATTGTCGGCGGATAAAGATAAAGCCGACAATATAAATACGACAAATGTTGTGAAAATCTTTTTCATATTTTTTGATTGTTGGGAATATGGAAACGCCGCTTTACGCGCTTGACTGCCACGCATAAACAGCGCCTGATGGTATCATAATTATCTTTAATTACATAAAGGACCGTGAGCCATAATATCGGGAAGTATATATCATAAATAACTCCGGTACAAAGATACATAACTACGTTGAGCGCAAGAATTATCGTGCCGAAACTCAGGCCAGTCAAAATCAGATTCCAGATCTTTGACTTACGCCACCTCTTTGGCAACAACAACACCGGATCATATATAAGCATTATTGTAAGAAACAGATACACAATAAAGAATATACTCATCCACCACCAGTTAATAATGTGACGATGCTGTTCCAGCGCTATAACGGCATTAATCAAAATCACAGGTCCGGCAACAGTGCCGGTATATGTGTCGTGATCATCGCCTCCGGAATAATCACCGATGACTATGGTCTTGCCCGACACCAAGTCTGCAAGTTCTTCGGGTGAATATACATCAAGTAAATCTGCTCCAAGATTATAATATGTCTTTTCACCTTCGGCATCATAGCCCGATTCAATGCGGTAAGGCATCCAGAGTGCCAGAGTGCCAGAAGCAAGACGGCCACGGTCGGCAGGGAAAAATCCGGCAAGACTTACATCGCAATTGTTACGCAGATTATATGTGGCAAGAGCCATATCCTTAACATCACCGTGATCGTAACGGTATTTTACGAATTCGTTTTCATCAAGCGAAATATTATATTCCGACGAAGCAAGTTTATCCGGCAGGATTGCATCCTCTGCATCATCATCGTTGTTTTGGGACACAAGAATACGCGGCATGCTGTTGACTGTAGCGAAAAAGACCAAATCGGCTTCACCGGCGTCAGCCTTAAAAAACTGCACATCCAGAATGACACTTTTGTAGTTGCCTCCGTCAATCGATTTCAAGAACCGCGCAAGGCGTTCACGGTTAACAACAGGGCGCTCACCGGCTGGAATTCCAAACTCATCGACAGCCGTCACCATTTCTCGGTCATATCCAATGTTTACAAGGAAGAAACTATCAGCAATTCCGGAAGTATTAATAACATTCCTGCCCAAAATCTTGTCATTATAGATCTGGCGGACAATATCAAGCTTCTCCATGACTGAACCCGTCCCATTTTTATCTGTAGACAAGAGGTTGCCCATGAGTGTCAATACCACAAGTACAAATGCATTGACACACACGACTGTACCCCGGTATATATATGCCCTGATCGCGCCTAATCGTTTCATTAAACTGTCACTCTATATAACGCACATAATCGGCTTTTCTCGGTTTTGGTTGTATCGGGTCCTGAGCACTATAGCCAATAATGCAATGTCCGATACCTTCGTACTCTCCTTCAATTCCCCATTCTTTAAGAAGTTTTTTACCCTCCGGAGTCTCAAAAACCTCTTTGGCCCGATGTATCCAACAACTGCCAAGTCCTAAAGCGTGTGCCGCATTCATTAGATTGCCCATCACCAATGATCCGTCATAAAGATATGTAGGATACTGTTTGTCGGCCAATACTACCAACACAGCCGGAGCTCCATAAAACGGATCTATGTCCCGCCCCATGATGTCGGCATTCAGTTGTGATAACCGGTCACGAATCTCCTTGTTTGTGACAGCAACGATAACGGGAGATTGGCTACCCATTCCAGTCGGAGCATAAGTCCCAGCTTCTACAACTTGCTCTATCAACTCTTTTTCAGGCATTTTATCCTGATAAGCTCTAATTGACCTTCTGGTCTTTAGAATGTCCAATACATTGGTTCCGTCCATGTTGTTATTTGTTTTCTGATCAGAGCATGAAGTCATTACGATAGCAACAATGGCCAATAACAATATATTTATTTTTATAGTTTTCATTGTCTATTTTATTTATTGACAACAAAGATACAATTTTTTTTCATTGAGACAAAATGCTACTTATATCAGTGCATAATAACGCACTGCACTCTCAAAATTGCAATGGGACATGTCATATATGCCGATAATATTTGTTAACTTTGCGACAATTTAGCAAATAAAGATCAATAGATACAGATTATACATATGAAACTCAGCAATCTTGTATTTGAAACTTCAAAAGATGCTCCCTCCGATGCAGTAGTCATCAGTCATATTCTGCTGGTGCGTGCAGGTTTTATAAAAAGGGTTTCCAACGGAATCTATACACTTGGTATGCCGGCCCAAAGGATGGCTGCGAAGATTGAAAAAATTATCCGGGAGGAAATGGACAGGCTTGACGGACAGGAAGTAAAATTTCCTGTGGTAATGCCAAAAGAAATTTGGGAAAAGTCCGGACGATATTATAGCATAGGTCCCGAAATGGCACGTTTCAAGGACAGAGCCAAACACGACATGGTTCTTGGCATGACACATGAGGAAGCTGCAGTTCATTTTGCAATGAACACGGTAACAAGCTATCAGAAGTTTCCGTTCATGATATACCAGATTCAGACCAAATTCAGAGATGAGCCAAGATCCCGGGGTGGATTGATTCGTGTTCGCGAATTCACTATGAAGGATGCCTACTCCTTCCATATGACAAACGAAGATCTGGAACGGTATTATCAACTTCAATTCGAGGCTTATAATAATATTTTCCGCAGAATAGGTATGCGGAATTTCATTTCAGTCAAATCCGATACCGGAATGATGGGAGGAAAAATAGCACATGAATTTATGGCTATAACTCCGGATGGAGAGGATGAGCTGGTTATATGCAGCCATTGTGACTATCGTGCAAATGAAGAGGTTGCAGAATGCAACCTTGAAAAACCTTGCGATAGCGATAGCACTCAAGAGTGCGAGGATATATACACGGGTGATTTCAAAACGATAGACGAAGTGTCTGGGCATCTCAATGTCAAGACTACTGATATAATCAAGGCTGTGGCCTATGCAGACAGGACTACCGATGAACCCATATTAGTGTTTATACGTGGTGATCTGGAAGTTAACGAAACCAAACTATGTAAGGTTGTACAACGTGAGGTTGTACCCTTGGATTCCCGCTTTCATCCGCAGTTAAATTTCGGCAATATCGGGCCGTCATCAGATCTTCCCGTTAAAACCATTATCTATGACCGAAGCATCGAAGGATGTAAAAACATGGTAGTCGGAGCAAACAAAGCCGAGTATCATCGCATCCATTTCAATGTAGGCCGAGATATCACAATTGACACTTACCACGATGTGGCAAAAGTCAAAGCCGGTCACAAATGCCCTAAATGTGGGAATCCTCTGACTGTGCAGCGAGGTATTGAAATAGGTAACATTTTCCAGCTTGGAACTAAATACACCCAATCCATGGGCATGACGGTTGTCAATGAAGCAGGAGAATCTATCAATCCAATAATGGGATGCTACGGAATTGGTGTAGGCAGGGCAATTGCATCTATTATTCAGAACAGCCACGATGATAATGGAATGATTCTTCCTATTTCTGTAGCACCATG
Organism: uncultured Muribaculaceae bacterium; assembly: GCA_948788915.1. Classification (GTDB taxonomy): domain Bacteria; phylum Bacteroidota; class Bacteroidia; order Bacteroidales; family Muribaculaceae; genus Lepagella. The sequence continues at coordinate 3,824 of CAQFOZ010000024.1, forward strand.
GACAATTCATATCTGCCCTATCCGCATAGACAACGAAAGCGTCAAAAACACTGCATTTGAAATCTATAACGAGCTCAACAAGAAAGGAATTGATACTCTTATCGACGACCGAAACGTAAGTGCAGGCATTAAGTTCGCAGATGCAGATTTGTTCGGCATGCCTATAAGATTAGTAATCAGTCCCAAACTTATTGAAAAAGGTGAGATTGAACTAAAAATCAGGGAAACCTCCGAGGTTATGATTGTCAAACAAGCTGAAATCTTTGAGGAATTAGATAAAATCATTGACAGGCTAAGCAAGCAATATCAATAAATTATTGAGATGCCATCAACAGAAAAAGGTCGCGAATAATTCGTGACCTTTTTCTGTTGATGGCATATTCTGTATCATCTATATCGTTACAAGCACAACAGTTCAACATTCAGAATTATTTTGTCCGTCTAAAAACTTTTATTAATTTTGCGATAAGCATTGGTTCGCTGACGGCATAACTAGCCTAAGCGATTAATAGGGAATCCGGTGAGAATCCGGAACAGACCCGCTACTGTAATTCCATCAAGACTCATCAACATGATGCCACTGTCGGCTTGACCGATGGGAAGGCGTTGATGGGGAGGATAAGTCAGGAGACCTGCCAAGGCAACATATAGTTTTGTAGTTTTCGGGACATATTACCACAAAACAACCATCATCCTGCAATCAAGAGGGATTGATAATGGTTTGCTGCGTAATAATACCCCAGTTTAATTTTGGCAGCAAACCAAATGAAAAATTGGATTGTAATATTAGCTCTCTTTTTAAGCCACCTGTCATTGCAGGCGGCCAAACATGCCTACACTCTTTCGGGCAAGGTTACTGATACCCATAATGATCCGGTTTCTTTTGCAACTTTAAGTTTTAACAACGCAAAGTTCGCTACAACTACGGATGAAAACGGCCTCTTTCAAATAAAACTGAACAAAGGCAAATATTTATGTAAAGTAACCGCCATCAGCTATAGTGCACATGAGTTTGCAATTGATCTGACCAAAGACACCATCGTCAACATTGAAATGAAGGTAGATGCTGTTCTACTACAGGGAGTAAACGTATATGGAAAAAGTATCGGGAAACAACTTGAAGAGGGTGCATTTTCTGTAAGTGCTGTTGAAATCGCACCGAATCTTAACAAGATGGTCACCTTGAATGACCTTATAGACCGCACGGCAGGAGTAAAGGTCAGACGTGAAGGAGGTGCCGGATCAGATTTTGACTTGACCATCAATGGCATGTCCGGCAACTCAATCCGTTATTTTATTGACGGGGTGCCATTGGAGACAAAAGGTTCCGGACTTACCCTTGACAATGTCCCGCTCAATACAGTGGAACGAGTTGAGCTATATAAAGGAGTGGTACCTTCTTATCTTGGTTCTGACGCATTAGGAGGAGCCGTAAATATTGTGACTCGAAAAAAACGGCAAAACTTCCTGGATGCTTCTTACGGAATAGGATCGTTCCACACACATTCCGGTGACATAACAAGACAGTACTATATCCCCGGAACAGCTATTGTCGTTCAGCCTACTTTCAGCATCAACTACTCAAAGAATAATTATATGATGAAGGGTGTTGAAGTCTGGAGCGAAGAGGAGGACCGATATATCTACACTAACAAAAGGCGTTTTCATGATAACTATTTTTCTCTGTTCGTCCAGATGGAGATCGGAGTTAATGATGTAAAATGGGCAGACAAGTTCTTTGTCAGTGCATCCTACAACAAACTCAACAAGGACATCCAGACCGGTGCCATGCAAAATAAGGTTTATGGAGAAGCCAGCCGTTATTCTCATTCATTCAATGTTTCGGCACGTTATAACAAACGATGGGATAAAGTTTCCACCCGGCTTACATTGTCTCATACATGGGACCACAGTGAAACAGTAGACACAGCTTATCGCAAGTATTCATGGGACGGAAGCTGGATGCCATCGTCGGGCAACGAGATGAACAACCGTGCCCGCACAATCCGCGTTTACAAACGGCCTCTTACAGTTTTGAATGCCGGTGCGGACTACGAGTTAAACGAACACAACAGCTTTGCGTTCAATTATATGTTCAACCGTCAAGGCAACGACAGGCATGATAAAGCTGACAGGAGTTTCGAGTCTTCAAACGATGTCGTCACCAAACATATATTATCCCTTACATATTCGCAGTCTTTCTTTAACAAAAAGTGGCAGACATCATACTTCGTCAAGAGCTACATCAACTCTTTGTCAATAAAACAGACTGATGATTTCACCATAACCGGATCGGATCAAATAGACAGGAACAAAACTAAAAGCTATTGGGGAGCCGGCATAGGAAGCAGATATTCTCTCTGTGAGCCATTTGCCATAAAAGGTTCATATGAGCACAGCGTCCGTCTGCCTTTATCGCGTGAACTTCTCGGTAACGGAACTACTGTCTATCCCAACCTTACATTAAGTCCAGAAACAAGCAACAACTATAATCTAGGAATATTCGGGACATGCAATTTCTGTGAAGTCCATCAGTTAAGCTATGAGGCCAACGGCTTCGTCCGTCATGTACAGAACTACATACGTGCCACTGTCTCGGAACGCGAAGGCATGATGCAATATGTCAACGAACCGGCCATTGACATTAAAGGATTTGATGTCGAGGTATCATATCTATGGAACAGTTCCTTGCAACTTACTGTCAATGGAAGCTGGAGTGACGCGAGAGATTTAAAGAAATTCAAGACAGACGGAAACCCGTCTGCCACATATAAAAACAGAGTACCGAACCGGCCATGGTTTTTCGGTAATTTCGATGCTTCATATACTTTTCGAGACCTGTTGATGAAAAAAGACAGATTAAGGATAGGTGCAGAATACCAGTATATACATTGGTATTACCTGAATTGGGAAGCTTTCGGTGCAACATCATCCAAGGCCCGGATTCCGACACAGAATATCACAAATCTCTCACTATCCTATTCCTGGCATAATGACCGATACAACATCTCAGTAGAATGTAACAATATTTTTGACCGTCTTGCCTACGACAACTATATGTTGCAGAAACCGGGACGCTCATTCGGAGCAAAATTCAGAATATTCATCAATTAATAACCAATTAACAACAAACAATGAAAAAATCCAAATTTCTTCTCACATCGTTTATGGCTCTTTTCATTGCCTTCGGCATGACGAGCTGTTCTGAAAAAGACGAACCAGATCCGACTCCAGACGATCCGACACTTATCCAGGACTATCACTTCGATCTTTGGGTAGCCCTTGATAAACACGGTGGTATGGGCAGAGACGTGCATACACTTGTGCGCAGCATCAATTCTCTTGAAGCAGACCAACCGGAAATTACGTTCCAAGGCGAAGGTACAGAGGTAAACTCAATCCTGTCACTTGAAACAATTCTTAAGGGGGCATACTACTATCAGGTGCCTGTGTCCGGAGACCGCTTTGCCAAGTATATTATAAAAGACAACCATATTCAAGTTATAAAAGAGCGTCGTTTCCAAACAAACACCTACTCCACACGTAAGTATACACACGCATGGATCAATGACAATACCCTTGTCATTATGGCCGCCAACGGAGATGCTTCCAAAATCATCTGGACCAAACTTAACACCGATGATATGACAATCATCAGCGAAGGTACACTTGACGTGAAGATGCCTGAAGGAGGCGAGCTTTTCACAACTTCTGGAATACTTACCTACCGGGCTTCAGACGACAAGCTTTTCTATTTCTACTATGCCAAGACCGGCAAAGCTTTTGGTGGCAAACGCGTTACACCTATGATGACAGCAGTTATCAATCCTGCTACGATGGCTGTTGAGAGCGATACGCCATGCTTTCTGGACTGCGAAATGGTCGGCACCGCATACGGTGAACTTCTCCAAACCACAACATTCATCGACGACAACAACAATCTATATATCGCCTGCGTAACAGACGATACAGATGGTAAAGAACATAGCCATCTTCTCAAGATACCTGCCAATTCAACATCTTTCGACAAAAGCTACGACGGTTTCACGGCAGGTGGCAAGCTTATCTCAGTAATGTATGTAGGTGACAACAAAGTAGTAGCTTACGCACGGGATGATTCGGCAGGGACCAAGATCGATGATTTCAGCCACTATTACACGGTTATTGATGTGATTTCAAAGACAAGCACTCCCATAACATATAACGGACAGTCGCTTGCTTATAGCAGTGGCCGCTTCTCATCGCGTATGGCATATGTCAATCACAAAGCTTATATAGGTATAGACGCAAAAGACCAGAATCCTCAAATCTACATTTACGATGTAGAGAAGAATCAAACCACACTTGGCGCAACAATGAAATCAGGTTATTACTTTGAGCAAATCAGAGTAGTCGAGAATATTAAATAAAAAAGTAAACAGTTTTTCTTTGTTTTTGCCGTTCTCCCGGGGCGAATCTGCCCTTCGTTCCGGGAGGACTTTTACCATTGAAAAGGATAAAATGAAAAGACTATTAGTTGTTATCTCAGTTATCATATGTACAGCAACAGTATACGCACAAAGTTATGACAACGTGCCCAAAGAAAAGACAGCAATACTGATGGTACATTTCGGGACGACATTTGATGACACCCGTGCCCTTACGATAGATGCCGTCAATGAAAAAGTAAAAGAGCAATTCCACGGCATAAAAGTCGCAGAGGCGTATACGTCACGAATCATTATCAACAGACTGAAAAAACGGGGTATCTCCAAACAGACGCCACAAGAAGTGCTATTACGACTTGCCGCTGACGGGTACACTCACATCATAGTACAAGGGACAAACGTAATAGACGGCATAGAGACCGAAGTTTTACGCAATGAGGCGGCTCTTATGTCACCATTTTTCCAGGAAATAAGGGTTGGCCGCCCACTGCTGTATTCTGTGGAGGACTGTCAGAAAGTCGTCGGCATACTTACAAAACGTTATGGCAAAAAACTTTCAAAAAATGCTGCCGTAGTATTCATAGGACATGGCACTTCAACTCCTGCGAATGCCATCTATTCCCAGATCGACTATATGTTTGCCGCAGACGGAGCACCACAGTTTCATGTAGCTACCGTAGAAGGTTATCCAACCTATGAAACAACTTTGGCACAGTTAAAGTCTGACAAAATCAAAAATGTGACTCTCATTCCGTTTATGTTCGTTGCCGGCGATCATGCAAAAAACGATATTAATATAGAATGGCGCAAGCAACTCGAGAATGAGGGGTATAAAGTATCAACTATTTTAGAGGGACTGGGACAGATTCCCGGTGTGCAGGATATTTTTATAGATCATATAAAAGAGGCTTTTAATGCTCCCGTACTTGACGCGACACATCAAAAGTCATCATACATAAAAGAAAATATGTAAGAAGCCATGACAGAAGTCAAGAAAAGAACCCTTATTATCTTCGGAGTATTAATTATAATCAGGGCTTGTCTATATGGTATTTACGCCTAAAAATATGAAACTAACCGGTTTAATTTTAGCTTTAACGGGTACAATGCTGATGTGTTCTTGCGTAGGGCGCCACACAACAGACAGACATGACGGCAGCGAGGCGCAGGACATAGACTCAGTCTCTATGATAGCGCCTAAGTATGCACAAGGGTTTAATGTGAAATATCTTGACGATATAGTGCTTCTTGACATTAATGACCCCGAGAATCGCGAAGCAGAACAATTTCATTTCGCACTTACAGGCAAAGATTTCTCGGGAGAAATTCCTGAAGGCTACAGCCGTCTCAATATCCCTGTCGAGTCGGCGATATGTATGACATCCTTACAGTTGTCAAATTTCCTCAAACTTGGAATTCCCGAAAAAGTTGTCGGGATTACCAGCACCCGCCATCTTCACAACGAGCAGATGAATCGTCAACTTAAAGAAGGCAAGACACATAAAATAGGGATTGAAGGGAATTTTGACAATGAGGTCATCATGGCTCTAAACCCTGATGTGATCTTCATATCACCGTTCAAAAGGGGTGGCTACGATGCTATCCGCAATGTTGACATACCTATGATTCCACACTTGGGTTATAAGGAACTGACTCCACTCGGGCAAGCCGAATGGATAAAAGTAATAGGCTTGCTGACCGGCAACTCAGCAAAAGCAAACGTGGAGTTCCGAGCCATCGAAAACCGTTATAATAATTTAAAAGCAATGGTAGACACCGTTTCAAGCCGCCCAACTGTTTTCAGCGGAGAAATGCGTGGAGGCAACTGGTATGCAGTTGGCGGAAAAAGCTTTCTTGCCCAGCTGTTCAGAGATGCCGGTGGAGATTATTTCCTCAATGACAACAAAGAATCCGGAGGAGTAACACTCGATTACGAAACAGTCTATACCAACGCGGCAAATGCCGACTATTGGAGAATCGTCAACAGTTTTGACGGAGAATTCAACTATAATGTATTGAAAGATCAGGATAACCGCTATACCGACTTTGATGCATGGAAAAATCATGGTGTAATCTATTGCAATATGAAAGAGGTTCCTTTCTATGAAAAGATGCCGGTGGAGCCGGAAGTTGTCTTGGCTGACTTTATTCATGTTCTTCATCCGGATATTCTTCCTAATCATAAACCGAGTTATTATCATTTGCTAAAATGAACCGGAAAACCACAATGCTGCTGATGCTATTATTGGCACTGTCAATAATAGTTTTCCTAATACTCAATCTCATATTGGGTACGGTCAATATTCCGGTGGGTGATGTAATTGATATTCTCCTTGGCAATCATGACAATAACAAAATATGGACCAATATTGTGATGAAGTCCCGTCTGCCTCAATCCTTGACAGCAGTCATGGCCGGAGCCGGTCTTGCGGTGAGCGGACTTCTGATGCAGACAGTGTTCCGCAATCCGCTTGCGGGCCCGTCGGTGCTCGGCATAAGTTCGGGTGCGAGTTTGGGAGTCGCGTGTGTTGTTCTTTTATCAGGAAGTATCGGTGGTGTGGCATTAAGTAAACTCGGAGTAATAGGAGAAGTTACGATTACACTGTCCGCAATCATTGGTTCTCTTCTCATTATGGCTCTGATAGCTTTTGTCGCCCAAAAAGTCAAAGGGAACGTAACGCTTCTTATAATGGGGGTTATGATCGGCTATATTGCCAATGCAATTATCGGTGTACTGAAGTTCTTTAGTGCCGAAGAGGACATTCGCGCATATGTCATATGGGGATTGGGCAGCTTCTCCCGCGTATCAGGAGGGCAGACAACAATATTTGTAGTATTAATGTTGATTTTGCTTCCAACCTCGTTCTTTTTAATAAAGACTCTTAATCTGCTCCTGTTGGGTGATTCTTATGCCCGTAATCTTGGACTGAATATCAAACGGGCCAGATTACTTGTCATAGGATGCTCAGGAGTACTGGTTGCCGTTGTAACAGCGTATTGCGGTCCGATAGTATTTTTAGGTCTGGCAGTTCCTCACATCTGTCGGGGACTGTTCCATACGTCGAACCATGCCACAATTCTTCCCGCTTCATTGCTTGGCGGAGCATCACTGGCACTATTATGCAATCTTATAGCCCGTCTCCCGGGATTTGAGGGCGCGCTTCCTGTCAATTCAGTAACAGCTCTTGTTGGTGCTCCCGTAGTCATGTGGGTATTGTTCAACAAACGCAAGAATGAGATATGAAATATAAGGAGGAAACTATCCGGATTATTGATTTGGAAACCGGGTATCATTCAAAAAAAGGAACAACGGTCATAACCACGGGTATAAGCGCGTCGTTATATTCCGGAGAACTGACATGCCTTCTTGGTCCCAACGGAGCCGGCAAATCGACTTTATTGAAGACTCTGACGGCATTCCTTCCCCCTCTAAAAGGGGAAATATGCATTCAGCACAAGTCTTTGGCAGAGTATTCTGATGCAGAACTCTCCAAGGTGATTGGTGTGGTATTGACAGAGAAACTCAATCTCATCAACATGTCGGTTGAAGAACTCGTCGAAATGGGACGAAGTCCTTATACAGGTTTTTGGGGACACATGAACGAGACCGACCGCAGAATAGTTTCCGAGTCCATTACTCTTGTCGGGATAGACCACCTGAAAGAACGAATGATCCAGACTCTTAGCGATGGCGAACGTCAGAAAGTAATGATAGCCAAGGCTCTTGCCCAGGAAACGCCTGTCATCTTTCTTGATGAGCCGACTGCTTTCCTTGACTATCCAAGCAAAGTGGAGATCATGCAGTTGCTCCAGCGTCTTGCAAGGGAAAAAGGCAAGACTGTGTTCCTGTCAATTCATGATCTTGAACTGGCACTACAAATAGCAGACAAGGTATGGCTACTTGACAGACCTCACGGAGTGACAATCGGCACGCCTGAAGATCTTGCCCTCAATGGTGATATGGGCAAATATTTTCATCGTGACGGTGTGGAGTTCGAACACGAAAGAGGTTTATTCAAAATCTGTCATAAGATTGACAAGACTGTCAAATTAATAGGTGAGGGTGCAAAATTCAATATGGTAAAGAAAGCTCTCGCCCGTCAAGGTATTGGCATTAATACCAATGACGTCACTTCCAATGATATCATAATTGAAATAGCAGACGATGGATACCTATATAATGGTGAAAAAGCTGTTTCTATTGAAATACTGCTTGATATGCTCAACGATTCTATTTAAATTAAACTGACTACCGATGAAACGTCTGCTGATAATCATAGACGGTATGGATGACGAGCCAATTCCCGCTTTCGGAAATCTCACACCATCATACTATGCGTATATGCCGGCCTTGCGGCATATACGTGAGCACGGTATTATGTCGCGACAAAATACTATCCCACCGGGATGCATCCCGGGAACAGAGGTTGCAGTTCTGAGGATACTGGGACATGATTTACAAGCCGGATGCTCATCGAGATCCTGGTTTGAAGCCTTGGGTGCCGGAATTACGGTAAATGATAAAGACTTATGTTTAAGGTGTAATCTTATAAGACACGAGAACGGTTACATCAGTTCCCATAGCGGTGCTGAAATCTCTTCTCATCAGTGCGCTGAAATAATCGATGTTCTCAATACAAATTTTGGCAGGAAAGGAATCGAATTCCATGGTACGGGAGACTTCCGCTGTCTATTGATTCTACGCGAATGCAGTGCGAATATAGCAGCAAATCCCACCCATACATTAGTTGGCAGAGAATTATCCAGTCTTCTTGTCTCTTCTGATGATTCGTTTCTTGCTGAATCCCTTAATGAAATCATCGTAAATTCAAGAAATGTCCTCGCAAATTATCCTTCAAATGGGATATCTCTTTGGGCACCGGGGCGGCCGATGCAATTTTCCCAAAGAACAACAGGCGCAGTAATTGCCGGAGTCAATATAATGAAAGGTATTGGCCATGCTGTCGGAATGACAGTCATAAAAGTAGATGGAGCCACTGGTGACGATCAGACTGATTACTCTGCAAAATTACACGCAGCAATGAAAGCCCTGAAAAAATTTGACTTTGTATTATTGCACATTGAGGCTCCGGATGAAGCTTCTCATCAAAAGGACAGTTTGAAAAAAGTGCGGATTCTTGAAGAAATAGATCGCAGACTTCTCGTTCCGTTACTCAGTAAAAATACAAATCTTGATGTGACTATACAATCTGACCATGTGACCTCTTCCCTATCAGGACAACATCTTGACTGGCCGGTTGAGGTTGTACAATATAAACTAAGAAACAATGAGAAATAAAATAACAGTAATAGGAATAGGTCCAGGCAATGAAAGCGATATGACTTCACGTGCAATCGAGGCATTAAAAACCGCAGACATAATAGTCGGATATACTTGCTATATACCTTTTATCTTCCATCTTCTAAAAGACAATGCAGAGATTGTGAAGAACGGTATGAAACAGGAACGCAACCGCATCGAGAAAGCTTTGGAGATAGCTGAAAGCGGACGTGATGTATGTGTGATCAGTTCCGGTGACTCGGGAATATACGGAATGGCTCCGTTGGTTTATGAAATGCTTCGGGAAAGAGGCCTTGAGGCCGAAGTAGAAGTCATACCGGGTATCAGTGCGTTTCAAAAAGCAGCCTCACTACTCGGGGCTCCAGTGGGGCACGATTTCTGTGTCATATCATTGAGCGATCTCATGACACCCTGGAGTGTTATCGAGAAACGAATCAAAGCTGCCGCAGACGCAGACTTTGTTACGGCTGTCTATAACCCCAAGAGCACCGGGCGTTATTGGGAGCTATACCGTCTAAAAGAACTGTTCCTGCAAGTGCGAGATTCAAAAACACCTGTGGGATATGTCCGACAGGCGGGGCGCGACGGAGAACAGGTAAAAGTTACAACCTTAGGAGATTTCGATCCGGAAGACGTGGATATGTTTACAGTGGTGATAATCGGAAACTCTCAGTCATATAAGTGTCAGAAGCAAATTATTACACCACGTGGATATTACTCGGGAACAGCTGATAATGACACTGCTCCAGGACAATCAATTATGATTGAAAGCTTCCACACAATCGAAAAAGAACTGGTAAATCCCAATATTCCCCTCGGTCTTAAATGGCCTCTCTTACATGCTATCCATACAACCGCAGATTTCGAAATGGAAAAAATCCTGATGGCCGACAACGATGCTGTCGAACGCATTTTTACATCATTGACCGAGGGAAGAGTCAGGACAATCGTCACAGATGTCACAATGGCGGCATCGGGTATAAGGAAGGGTGCTCTCTCCCGTCTTGGCATCGAAGTGAAGTGTTATCTCAATAATCCGGAAACGTCCGTCCTTGCGCAAGAGAAGGGTATCACAAGAACTCAGGCCGGAATAAGGCTTGCCGCCAAAGAGCATCCGGACGCTTTGTATGTGTTTGGCAACGCACCGACAGCACTGATGGAGCTCTGTTCCCTCATACGCCACAATAAGGTCTCCCCTTGCGGAATAATAGCCGCTCCGGTTGGATTCGTACATGTATGTGAGAGTAAACATATGGTAAAGCCATTCTCCAATATTCCAAAGATAATTGTTGAAGGCCGCAAAGGTGGCAGCAATCTTGCGGCAACTTTGGTCAACTCAATACTGTGCTGGCCTGACGCAGAACTGTTAAAACCGGGTAGAGATGTCTGAAAAAAGATTTACAGTAATAGGTGTTTCGGATAGCCGCAAGCAGTGGTTTTCCCCTGAAATCTCTTCAATCATAAAAAACAGTAATGTGTTTTCCGGGGGGCAAAGGCATCATGAAATTGTAGCACACTTATTACCCGCTGATGCTGTGTGGATTGACATAACAGTGCCACTGAAAAAAGTGTTCAAAGAATATGATCCGTTTACACATATCGTGATATTTGCCTCTGGAGATCCGTTATTCTTTGGATATGCCGTTACGCTTCAAAGAGTATTTCCAGACGCTCAAATGGATGTTTTTCCTACCTTCAACTCCCTCCAGCATCTTGCCCATAAACTGCGTCTCCCCTATTCTGACATGATCAGTTTATCAGTCACGGGGCGACCATGGAAAAATCTGGATGTTGCGTTGATTCGGAATCAACAGACGATTGGAGTTCTCACCGATAGAAAAAAGGGACCCGCCGAGATAGCAACCAGAATGCTTTATTACGGTTATGGCAACTATGTCATGAGTGTCGGTGAATGTCTTGGAAACTCCTTTGAAAATGTCAGAACCCTATCTTTAAAAGAAGCTGCAGAGATGAAGTTTCGGGATCCCAACTGCGTAATTCTCCAAAGGACTGAACAAAAAGAAAGATTCTTCGGAATTCCTGAAAAATTGTTCAGCCATCTTGAAGGCAGAAGCAATATGATAACAAAAATGCCTGTACGACTATTGTCGCTTGCCATGCTGGACTTACCCGGAAAATCCGTTATGTGGGATATCGGATTCTGCACGGGGTCTGTTTCCATAGAGGCAAAGTTACAGTTTCCGGAATTGGACATTGTGGCTTTTGAGCGTCGGGAAGAATCACGCAAACTCATCGATGAAAACTGCCGCCGATTCGGAACTCCCGGGATTGTGGATGTAATAACAGATTTTATGGAATGTGATCTAAACCGGTATCCTACCCCGGATGCAGTTTTTATTGGAGGCCACGGTGGCAAACTTGAAGAAATGGTACGGAGAGTTTTCCATTATCTCCGTCCGGGAGGTTGCGTGGTATTTAATTCTGTCACTGATGAGAGTTGTAAAACTTTCATTTCAGCAGTTGAGAACATTGGGAAAAGCATAGTAGAATCACACCGACTTCATCTTGATTCATATAACCCAATTATGATAATAAAAGCGATATGATGCATATAATATACCTGAATGAGGCAGGCCGCAAAGTGGCCGCACAAATTTCAACAGAGCTAAAAGGCTATCAGCCAACACCGATAAACGATTTCAATGAAGATTTATTCCGGAACAGCAAGGTATTGATTTTCGTCGGTGCTCTTGGTGTTTGCGTAAGAATGATAGCACCATTCGTAAAAGACAAGTATACCGATCCGGCTGTAATCTGCGTAGACAGTGTCGGACACAATGCCATCGCTGTTCTTTCAGGGCATGTAGGAGGAGCAAATGCGATATGTTCCGAAGTGGCGCATATTTTAGGAGCCAATCCCGTAATTACTACTAAAAGCGACAACACCGGATATTGGGCGCTCGATACCTTTCCAAAGCGTTTTGGCTGGATTTGTGAGGCAGGACATACGGAAATGAACCGCGCTATTGCCACATTGGTAAATGGCGAGCAGGTAGCTCTGTTACTTGATATCCGAGACAACGGCACGGATTTCATGGAAGAATCCCTACCCTCAAATGTCAAAATGATAAAGGACATTCAAGAAGCAGAGGGCTGCAGACTGATAATCGCAGTAACTCCATACATCTATCATTCCAAACACTTTATATTGTATTTCCGCCCACGGGTTCTTAACCTTGGAGTCGGTTGCCGACGCAACTGTACCGCTAAAGGAGTGGCAGATTACATTGAAAAATACTTAATTGACAACAATATATCCCCATTGTCCATCAATACGGTTGCAACCATAGACATAAAAAAGGACGAGGCTGTGGTCGCAGATCTGGCAAAGTGGGAAAATGTTCAGTTCTGCAATATCTATACTTCTGATGAGCTGAGAGATATTCCGATACCCAATCCCTCCGAGAAAGTCCGTGAAGTAACTGGGGTTGCAGGAGTTGCAGAAAGCTGCGCATTAAAAGCTTCCAACAGAGGTAAACTTATTCTTGAAAAGCAAAAGGCTAAACTGTCGGAGAGTGCGGACTTTACATTTGCAGTATCAATTGACAGAGAAGCATTGAAGGGCGGCCACATTGAGATTGTGGGAGCCGGACCGGGAGATCCGGATCTTGTATCGGTACGCGGGCGCAAATTCCTTGAAAAGGCTGACTTGATTTTATATGCCGGGAGTCTTGTGCCCAAAGAACTGACTTTCTGCGCCAAACGGGGATGTGTAGTGAGAAGTTCCGCTTCCATGAATCTTGAAGAGCAGTTTGAACTGATGAAAGAGTTTTATGACCGCGACAAACTCGTGGTCAGACTTCATACCGGTGATCCTTGCATATATGGGGCAATTCAGGAACAAATGGCATTTTTCGACAAGTTCGGCATGTCTTATCATATCACACCCGGCATCTCATCATTTCAGGCCGCTGCGGCGGCATTGCGCTCTCAGTTTACAATTCCGGAAAAGGTACAGACTATCATTCTCACTCGTGGAGAGGGACGTACCCCGATGCCGGAAAAAGAGCAACTGCACAAGCTCGCTGCTTCTCAAAGCACAATGTGCATTTATCTCAGTGCCGGCATAGTCGACGAAGTGCAGAATGAATTGCTGATGGCTTATCCTCCGGATACTCCTGTAGCCGCCTGCTACAAATTAACCTGGAAAGAAGAAAAGATATATCGTGGCGTTCTTAAAGACCTTGCAGGAATAGTCCACGACAATAATCTAACTTTGACCACACTTCTGGTTGTAGGAGAGGCTATTGATAATCGGGAAGGCCTGTCGAGGCTATATAACGATAGTTTCAAACACTTGTTCAGGAAATGATACTTGTTTTCGGTGGCACAACAGAAGGCCGCATTGCAATAAAGACTCTTGATGAAGGAGAAGGCAGGTATGTATATTCCACACGAAGCCCGCTTCAAAAGGTAGACTGCGCACACGGAAAGCATATCAGCGGGATTATGACTGAACCGATGATGATTGACTTTTGCAGGAACAACGCTGTGAAAATCATTGTTGATGCAGCCCATCCATTCGCGGAACATCTTCATAAGACAGTATCAAAAGCCGCGGATATCCTATCCATCCCTGTTATCAGATTTGAGCGCAGGTATCCGGCTATTAACAGTTCATCAATAATATGGTGCAATAATTATGAGGACGCTGTTGAAAAAATGAATGCCGACAATGTACATTGCCTCCTGGCTCTTACCGGAGTCCAGACCATCTCAAGGCTGAAACCATTTTGGGAGAACAGCGAGACATGGTTCCGCATTCTTAACCGGAATGAATCTGTAGAAAAGGCTTTGCAATCAGGTTTCCCAAAATCCAGACTTGTATTTTACGAAGAATGCGAAACAACCGATCTTATCCGGAGAATAACCCCGGATGCAATCCTCACAAAGGAAAGCGGAGACTCCGGTGGTTTTAAAGAAAAGATTGATGCAGCCCTGTCATGTGGCATTAAAGTATTTGTAATACGCAGACCTAAGCTGCCGAAAAATTTTATCATTGTTGAAGGCAAACATGGTTTACGAAGAGAAATCGAACAATTATTACCTGAGTTCTACCCTCTTCATACCGGTTTTACAACCGGTTCATGCGCCACAGCAGCGGCCAAAGCCGCCCTGATGGTACTTCTTTCGGGGGAAAAAATAACAGAAGTATCGTTCAAAATACCCGAAGGTGAAACAATGAAAATGCCAATTGACTCGACAGAAGCCACACCCATGTCTGCAAAAGCAAGTGTTATAAAAGATTCGGGAAACGATCCTGACGTAACCAACGGTTGCAGAATATCCGTAACAGTGGCTTACGCGACACATCCTGGAATTACTTTTTATGGAGGAGAAGGAATTGGAACAGTAACTTTGCCCGGACTCGGACTTGATATAGGAGAACCGGCAATAAATCCTGCTCCCCGAAAAAACATAATCGATGAACTTTCATCACTCTATACGGGTGGACTTGACGTAACCATTTCCCTTGAAAACGGGAAAGATTTAGCGGAAAAAACATTTAATCCCCGGGTAGGTGTTGTCGGAGGAGTATCGATTATCGGGACAACGGGTATTGTCAGACCATTCTCACATGAAGCATTCATCGACTGCATACGTCGTGAAATGGACGTTGCACTCGCCATGAATTGCGAAAGAATAGTTGTGAATTCCGGAGGGAAAAGCGAACGTTTCATGAAAGTATTGTTCCCCGATCTTCCTTCTCATGCTTTCATTCATTACGGCAATGCCATTGGCGAAACCATGGAAATTGGCAGAGAGAAAGAAGTCCCAAGAATAACCATCGGAATAATGCTCGGCAAGGCAGTTAAACTTGCTGAGGGAAATATGGATACCCACAGCCATAAAATTACAGTAAACCGTGAATTTCTGAAAAAGTTGGCAAAAGATGCAGGATGTTCAGACAAAGCCCTTGATGTTATGGATCAATTCAATCTCGCACGAGAACTTCCTTCTTCACTGAGCGAGGGAGATGCTTCGCGATTCTTCCCTGCGCTTTTGAGTCTGTGTCACAAGCATTGTGCCGGAATATTTCCCAATACTCTTGAGGCTGTGCTAATAGCAGATGACGGTAAAATATTAAGCAGAATCGAGTCATGAGAAGTTCATTTATTATAGCGGCGACATCGTCGGGAAGTGGCAAGACAACCTTGTCGCTTGGTCTTATGAATGTTTTGAGACAAAGAAACATCAAAGTTCAGCCATTCAAATGCGGACCTGACTACATCGACACGCAGTATCACCGTATAGCTACCGGACGAGACTCCATCAATCTCGATCTGTTCATGGCTTCGGAATCTCACGTCAGAGATCTGTTTGATTTCTACTCCTCTTCCTCACAAGTGAATATAATCGAGGGAGCTATGGGCATGTTTGACGGATTTGACGGCAAGAGAGGCAGTGCGGCCGATATAGCCCGAAAGCTCAATATACCTATCATTCTCCTTGTAAATGCGGCTTCGACCTCTTATTCGGTGGCTGCCACGATATACGGTTTCACACACTTTTGTCCTGACGTGAAAGTTGCCGGGGTCATTTTTAATCGCGTGGCTTCGGTCAACCACTTTGCATTTCTGGAAGATGCATGCAAAGCTACCGGAATGACATGCTTCGGATATATAAGAAAAAACGAATTATTACAGACTCCTTCGCGTCATCTCGGACTGTCTCTCGAATCACAATCTGAGATAGAGCGATTTATCGAGGCGGCCGCATGTGAAGTAAAAAACACAGTTGACATAGACCGTTTATTGAAAGCGACAATTGTTCAAGACAGAGAAATAAAGATACCTGCTACGGAAAAAAGAAACCGGACAGTGGCCGTGGCCCGGGACGAGGCTTTCAACTTTATCTATCCGGCTAATTTAGCTGCTTTCCGTGCAGATTTAATCTTTTTCTCACCCCTCCATGACAAGATGCTTCCAAAAGCGGATTTAGTATATTTGCCGGGAGGCTATCCGGAGCTTTTCGCAGACGCCTTGAATAAAAATATCGAGATGCGTAAAGCTATAAAAACTTTTGCTGATGAAAATGGCATGATTCTTGCGGAGTGTGGTGGTATGATTTATCTTACGGAGGAAATTGACAGAAAAAAAATGTGTGGAATTTTCCCCGTAAAGACAACAATGATTAATGTCCGCCTGAAACTCGGATACAGGAAAGTTGTATTTGATAACTTTGA
Source organism: uncultured Muribaculaceae bacterium (assembly GCA_948788915.1). Lineage (GTDB taxonomy): Bacteria > Bacteroidota > Bacteroidia > Bacteroidales > Muribaculaceae > Lepagella. The sequence continues at coordinate 20,760 of CAQFOZ010000024.1, forward strand.
AATCTCAGGACACGAGTTTCATTATTCCGATGTCGAAGATACTATAGGACTTCCCTCAATTGCCCGACAGTATAATATCCGGGGAAAAGAAGTAACGACTCCGATCTATCGGTACAAGAACGTAATTGCCGGTTATACCCACTTATATTGGGCTGAAACCGATATTTTCAATCTTTGGAAAAAATGAACAGAATATACACAAGAACCGGAGACGGGGGAACAACAGCTATTCATGGTGGGATAAGAGTCCCGAAAACAGATATCCGTATCGAAGCCAACGGCTGTATTGATGAATTGAATGTGGCAATTGGCATCATTCGTACCTCTCTGCCGTCGGGCCATGAGTGGCAGCCTTTATTGAAGGAAATTCAACTTAATCTGATGACAGCAATGAGTCTTGTGGCCACCCGCAGCGATATAAGGGAAAAGAATCCCAACAATCTTCCTTACAACATAGCAGAGACACTGGAATGCTTTATCGACAAAATCAATAAGATGTGTACTCCGGCAGACAGCTTTATTCTACCCGGAGGCACCCCGTTGGCATCTTCTCTGCATCAGGCAAGAGTCTTGGCAAGAAAAGCAGAGAGACGGTTATGGAGATTGCATGAACAGGACAATGTTCCCGAGTCAATTCTAATCTACCTCAACCGTCTTTCGGACTTGTTTTTTATAATGGCCCGTTACGAACTCCAGCAATCTGATTGTAAAGAAGAGATCTGGCGAGAGTTCGGATATAAACGTAAAATAAAATGAAAAGATTAGCACCGATCATGCTTGCAGGAACCGGAAGCGATGTAGGTAAAAGCCTTATTGCCACAGGACTTTGCAGGATTTTTAGACAGGATGGCTATAAACCGGCACCGTTCAAAGCACAAAATATGGCATTGAACTCCTACGCCACGCCTGACGGTCTTGAGATAGGACGGGCACAGGCTGTTCAGGCAGAGGCCGCCGGAATAGCCTGTTCGACAGACATGAATCCTATTCTTCTAAAGCCTTCGGGTGAACATACCTCACAAGTGGTTCTAAATGGACGCCCGGCCGGCAATGCGAATGCATATCAGTATTTCCGGAAAGAAGGGAAAGAGGAGTTACGGAAAATCGCACATGAAGCCTTTGACCGATTGGAGCGCCAATATAACCCCATAGTACTTGAAGGAGCCGGGAGTGTGTCAGAACTTAACCTACGCGATGGTGATATTGTCAATATGTCAATGGCTTCTTATGCAAATGCCAATGTTATCCTTGTCTCTGACATAGACCGAGGCGGAGTGTTTGCAAGTGTCTATGGCTCAATAATGCTTCAGGCTCCAGAACATCGCAAACTGATAAAGGGAATAATCATAAATAAATTCCGTGGTGATCTGAGACTGTTTGAGGAGGGGCGAAATCTATTGGAAGAGATTTGCGGGGTGCCTGTACTCGGTGTTGTGCCGATGGCTACACACATTCATATCGAAGAAGAAGATTCGGTTGCTCTTGCCACCAAAGACAAAACATCTGAACGCGACAAAATAAACATTGCCGTGATTCTACTGAAACACATATCAAATTTTACTGACTTTAATGTACTTGAACGGCATCCGGAAGTTAATCTGTACTACGCATCTACGCCCGAAGACATTCCCGAAGCTGACATAGTTATTCTTCCCGGCAGTAAAAACACCCTGGATGATCTCCTTGACTTAAGAAAACGAGGTGTTGCCAAAGCCATCCTTGAAGCCCGCAACAAAGGAAAAACTATAATCGGAATTTGCGGAGGCTATCAAATGATGGGAGAAATGATCTGTGACCCACAGAATATAGAAGGAGATCTGAAAACACTTCCGGGTCTCGGTCTACTTCCTGTCAGAACAGTTATGAGTGGAGACAAAACAACCCGCCAAGTAAAATTCAGGTTTATGGATGATGCTCGTACCTGCGAAGGGTATGAGATTCACATGGGACGTACAGAAACGCCACTACCTTTTATTGTTTTTGCAGACGGAACACATGAAGGCTGCATGGTTGACGGACAGTGCTTCGGCACATATGTTCACGGTATTCTTGACAATACAGCTGTCATTGAATTCATCCTAAAACCGTTTATAAAAAGAAATATGGCAGAAACGTTTAATCCGGTTACATTCAAAAACCGGCAATACGATTTGCTCGCAGATTGGCTTCGAGAATATATAGATATTCCAAAAATTTACGAGATTTTATCAGACAATGATTGATGGACACGGCGATGACCTTTTCCGCTATAAAGGTAAGGTCAAAATAAATTTCAGTACAAACATTCCCCAGACGGTGAATCATGAGGAACTCATGAACCATCTATATAACTGTGGTGCAATTTTCAGAAATTATCCTGAGCCCTCCCCCCGCAGTGTTGAAAAGCGGCTGGGTAAACTTCACGGTTTATCGGATGAAAACATCATTGTGACCAACGGAGCGACAGAAGCAATATATCTTATCGCCCAGTTATTTTCGGAGCAGAAATCAACCATAATAGCCCCTACGTTCAGGGAATATCAGGATGCATGTAAAGTTTTTCGACATGAAATCACATTTATAAATTCTCTCAAAGAGATTGAAGACTGTCATCCGGATCTGGTATGGCTGTGCAATCCCAATAACCCCACCGGAAGAGTGTTTAAATATGAGGCAATACTTGAAATCATAGATCAATTCCCGGAAATATTGTATGTTGTAGACCAAGCTTATGCCCAATATGCAGTCAAACGTGTGCTGTCGGAAAAGGACATACTCGAAAGAAAAAATGTGATTCTTCTTAATTCTCTGACCAAACAGTTTGTAGTTCCCGGTCTAAGAATTGGCTACGCTATCGGCCCACAAAATATTATGAAAAAACTTCGGGCAATAAGAATGCCTTGGGCAGTGAACTCGATTGCCATTGAGGCTGCGCATTATCTTCTTAGCCACAAAGAGGACTACACAGTAGACTACAATGAATTGCATCGGGAGACTCTTAAACTGGAAAGGGCTCTAAAAGAAATGGGTATAAATACAGAACCATCTGACTGTAATTTTTTCTTGGCACAATTGCCCGACTCCAGTGCTTCAGAACTGAAAGACTGGCTAATTGAGAACAAAGGAATTCTTATCAGGGACGCGTCAAATTTCACAGGATTGACACCCCGGCATTTCAGGGTAGCCGCACAGACTCCTTGCGAAAATAACAAACTGATTAAAGCACTTAAAGAATGGAGATCCTTGTAGCTATCCTACCCTTGCTGATCGGGTGGTTTCTTGATTTAAAATTTGGAGATCCCATATCTCTGCCACATCCCGTAATCTGGTTTGGCAAAATGATCGGCTGTTGCGAACACTCTTTCAACAAGGGAAAAAACCGAAAATTAAAAGGTGGTCTGACAGCCATCGGTCTAATCCTGACAGTATTTATTCTGACATGGATGTTAGTGGATTTAGTCTCATCCTCTATTTGGATCAGCGTTACGGTCCAGTCAATTCTGGTTTTCTACTGTCTTGCGGGCACTACTTTAGTAAAGGAGGTAAGAATGGTTTTCAAAGCAACGGATAATTCGCTGGAAGAAGGCCGGGCACAAGTAGGAAGAATTGTTGGCCGAGACACAGCCAACCTTTCTGCACATGAAATACGTACTGCGGCATTAGAAACACTTGCCGAAAATCTGAGTGATGGTGTTATCGCTCCTTTGTTCTGGTATGCTATTCTTGGCTTGCCGGGCATGGTGGCTTACAAGATGATAAATACTCTTGACTCGATGATCGGATATAAGAATGACAGATACAGGCAATTTGGCTATATTGCTGCAAAAATAGATGATATTGCCAACTATGTTCCGGCACGTTTGACCGCAATTTTGATGATAATAGTATCCGGAGAAATATCTCTGTTCCCTTTCGTCAGAAAATTTGGTCATAAACATGCAAGTCCCAACAGTGGCTATCCGGAAGCTGCTTTAGCCGGGATACTGGACTGCCGTTTCGGGGGCACACATGATTATTTTGGAGAAAGTGTATATAAACCTTATATCGGAGAGCACGATCGCGATTTTGATTATTCTGATGTCATAAAGGCCATTTCCATAAATCGTAAATCGGAAGTGCTTATGATAATACTTACATGCGGTGTCAGACTTCTATTTCTATTATAGCTCCATAAGGAGGAATTGAGTTATATACATCTTCGTAGATCCTGTCACCGAATGCCACAAGAGCATTTATCAGAATTCCTCCGTGAGTGAAAACCCCAATTACAGAATCTGTATGTTGACCTTTGATTTCTGTTATAAAACTTTCAAGCCGTTTCCGCTGATCTAAAACAGACTCTCCTCCGGTCGGAATTACGTTGACATAATCATTGAACCATTCCTGCAGTTTCGGGTCTTTTATTTCATCGTATGCTTTCATTTCCCACTCACCGAAATTCATTTCTTTCAGACGATCGTCTTTAACAGCATCGCCATAACCGCAAAAATGAGCCAACTCCACACATCTTGACAATGGACTACAATAGATTTTATCAAAGCGGTAGGATCTAATCTTTTCTCTCACTATCGAGGCTTCTTCGGGAAATGAGGCAGCCAACGGCACATCTGTTTGACCGTAGCATATCCCCTTGGGAACATCAACAGAAGTATGTCTGATAAATATTACTTTCATAAATTGACTGTTATACACACACCAACAAGCATTGTTGCCTCGCAGATTAAAAAAGTTGCGCCACAGCAATCACCGGTATATCCACCGATTCTACGCTGCATAAGATGTACAAGACCAAAGAGAATAAAAACTGGAAAAAGTACAGACAGAAAAGTTCCCGGCGCAGATAAAAACAGAGGTATCAAAGGTATGCAGCCAAACAACATATTCATGAAAAACTGAAATACAGACATCCTGGGATAACTGATTTTATTTTTAGCACCTTCGGGACGCGCATACGACAACAGATTGACAAGCTGCGAAGCGCAGAACTTTGAAAATGGATCTATCGCGATTATTACAAGAATAATCAGGTGTGATGGTAAAGAATCAAACAATGAAATAATCAGCAGAAAATAGCAAACCAAACCGATCACTCCATAGGTCCCGATATGGGAATCCTTCATTATTCTCAGCACGCTCTCTTTGTCACGGCCTCCTCCGAAGCCGTCGCACAAATCAGCCAGTCCGTCTTCGTGCAACGCCCCAGTCAAAAGTAAGCGCGAAATTACAGCCAAAACAAGAGCCGGGAGCGTTGGGAGAATAAATGACAGTCCGAAAAACAAACCGGCAGTTATCCCTCCGGTCAGCCATCCTGTAAAAGGCCAAAATACCACGGCCGACGTATAGGAAGACGACGGGATCTCCATCCACTTCCAAAGAGGAATACGGGTAAATAGAGTCAAAGCTGCGGCTATCCGTTTCATCAGAAGTATTTGGTTACATTGACCGATTGAAAACTATCCATCCGGTTAATCATTCTGACCGCAGACTCTACTATAGGATAGGCGCATACTGCGCCCGAACCTTCTCCAAGACGCAGATCAAGGTGAAGTATTGCTTTGACTCCCATCACGTCAAGCATTCTTTTATGTCCGCTTTCGTCCCCTTGATGACCGAATATGGCATAATCGAGTATTTGGGGATAAAACTGTGTTGCCGCCAATATCACACTCGTCATAATGAAACCATCTACCAGAATAACCATACCGAGTTCAGCCGCCTGCATCATGGCACCCATTGCCATTGCCATTTCATATCCTCCGAACCAAGCGATTTTCGCTTCCGGATTATCCTCTCCGGAATAATTGGCAATAGCTTCCGACAGAATATTGTACTTATGCCGTATACCCGGAGTGTCAAGACCGGCACCTGCCCCAATACATTTTTCCAGTTCTATTCCTGTGAAAAGATGCATCCAGACAGCCGAGGGAGATGTATTACCACTTCCCATTTCTCCGAAACTTATGACATTGCAGCCTGTCGCGGCAAAAATATTTCTGACCACTTCGGCTCCACGCTCCACACATAGATCCAGTTCTTCAGGAGTCATAGCCGCTTCATGAAGAAAATTTCGTGTCCCTTTCCTGACTTTCTTATCTAAGATACCGTGTCCTGATGGAATGTCATAGTCTACACCCGCATCAACAAGAACAAGCTTAAATCCGTGCTGTTCACATAAGAAATTTATGCCTGCCCCTCCTTTGGAAAAGTGGCTGAGCTGTTGCCATGTCACCTCTTTTGGGGATACGCTCACTCCTTCTTCAAGAATGCCGTGATCAGCGGCAAACAAAATATTATGGGGACTGCGCAGTTCCGGAGACAGCGTCTGCTGAATAAGGCAGATCTTGCTTGCAAGTTCTTCCAGCCGCCCCAGCGATCCTTTGGGCTTGGTAAGATTATCAATCTTTTCATTTATCTCCGATTCTATCGTATGTTCAACCGGATTTATCTTAAATTTTCTCATAATTTAGAAACAGTTTACCCTTAGAGTATGTTAGCCTTTAATTTTAACCGGTATTCCCGAAACCATCATATATACTTCATCAGCAATTGAACTGACATACTGATTTATCATACCCTGCAAATCTGCAAATTTACGCTGTAACGCATTTGGACTAACTCCCCCCAACCCTATTTCATTGGTAACAATAATAAATATGACTCCCGATTCTTTCAATAAATCAATCTGACGTTTAAGCGCAGAAAACGCTTCATCGGTATTTTCATTCTTTTCAAACAGCCAATTGGTTGCCCAAAGAGTAAGACAATCGACAAGTACAATCTCATTGGGGGAGAATTTTAATCCTTCAATACTTAACGGAGCCTCAATATTCCTCCAGCGAGTACTTCTGCGGTCTTGATGGATCTTGACTCTTCTTCGCATCTCTTCATCAAATACTCTGGCTGTAGCAAGATATGTTGGATGAGAAGATTTATCTAACGCCATGTTTTCAGCAAAAACGCTTTTACCACTGCGCTGGCCACCTGTAACCATTATGATTCTCGGTGATTTCTCTTTATTGTCAAACGCTTTATCCATAAATAGTAGCCACTTATAGGTAAAATAGCTCCGATTATTACGCAGAGAAGATAAACGATTTTAGTCACCCAGCCAAGCCATGAACCTATATGAAGTGAGTAGATCCAACCCTTGATGCGGTTAGACTCACTTTTATCCATATAGGGAATAACCTCTTTAATCATACCGTTATCAGGGTTGATTTTATAAGTGGTTGCAGCCTGCTGGTTGCCCCATCCTCCAATTATAACATCAGCTTCATTCTGATACATTCGGATTTCATTCTGTCTATTCTCAGAAAGAATCAGAGAATAAGCTGTCTCCCATGCCGCAAAGTTTTCTGCCGGGGTTTTATGGCTTGATGATTTGGGAGCCTCTGTCCCTAATGTGGTGTAGAAAGCAGTTCGATACCATCCGAATGACCAGTTAAGTCCCGTAATTATACAAATTACTAAAACCAATGTACTTATGACACCACCTACACTATGAAAGTCAAACCAAAACCGATAAGATCCCTTATCTGTAGAAATTGTAAGTCTGTTTTTTAATTGACCTTTGGACGGCCACCAAACAATCAGACCGGAGAGTATGATGAGTAATAATGAAATGGAGGTGATTCCAATAATCAGTTTCCCCGTCTTGGCTCCGAATGCTCCTTCTGCCTTTGACTTGCCAAACAAACGTCTATGGGCGGCACTTGCCAATTTGAAAATTTCTGCCCGTTCATATTTACCTATGACCTTGCCGGTATATTGGTCTACCCACAATGCAGCCATTGCAGGTTTGGCAAGCATGACCTTATATGCATGTTCTGAATCAGGATAAGTTGTCACACCGACAATCCGGTTACTTCCATCCAGATACGTTTCAGTTGATTTAAGAATCGAATCTAATGGCAATGGAATTCTTCCATTGGAAGAGACTTCTGCCTGCCCGATATGACCGAAATCCTTCTCAAAAATAAGAATTGCTCCGGACAAACAAATAAGAGTGACCACCAGTCCAAATGGTACAGACAGCCACAAGTGCAATTGTTTGGAAATCTTTTTTATCATAGCCAATTATTTTATTCCAGAAATAATCATTCTAAAAAACGTCGTTAGGCAGGTTTCCTGACTTAGCCCATACTTTACCGGCCTTCCCTCTTTACAGAAGTGACCATAATTGGAAGATAATTAGGGGCTTTACAGTAGCTGGCACTGTCCCGGACTCTCACCGGGTTCCCTCACACAGACATTTAATATCTATTCACCTAACGGCAATACGAAGTTAATAAATTTCCATGAAATTCATGACGCGTAATACTATAAATGATTTCTAAGTAAGTATTCAAATTTAAATGATAGTAAATGTTTTAAAATCTTTTATACTTGCTTATAGTGAATATTTACACAGAAAACAGTGCTGTCTCACAAAATAAGATATCGGGGACTACAGGAAACACAGACCTCTATCTTTTCAGAGCATAAAATGACAAAAGGTATTATTACTTTTTATATGCTCTTGACAACAGAATAATCCCTTTGTGTCCTGAAATTAGAATCAAGTAGTTTTGCAAAAGCCCTTAAATATTTCTTTATGGATGAAACCATTTCCTGAGTCTCCTGAAGCATGTTTACATAAACGTACAACACAGCGACTGATGATGCGTCACCCTCTCGTAATTGGTCATGAACCTTGTGATATATATCCGATATGGTATTTTTTATATCTTCACACTGCTTTCGAAGAGTGCCTATTGTTTCAGTATTTCCTGATTTCATAAGCTCTATTGTATCATTAAACAATACACTTACTTGAGTGCGCACAAACTCATATTCGGGTAGACAATCTGCCGGCAACGGCATAAAGTTATTCTCAACATGCTCTTTGCATACTTCATTAATCCTCCGGAGATTATACAGAATACTCATACAGCAGTTATTGCTTAGATAGAACCAGGTACTTTTTTCTATTGCCATCTCACGCGTAAGATTGCGCAAACACAGTGTTTCCTTTCTACGGGTGTTTTTCAAGACAGTTTTCTGTCTGAAAAGATCAGCATCTGTTTTTACAAGCATTCTTGAATTTTCATTTACAAATGCCGCAGTAGTATCACGGTATTTTTTCTCTGCGTAAATCATAAACTTCTGCTGCTGTTCGGTAATATACATCATCAGCAACGGCCAGGACTGTTTTTTATCTCTGGTGGAAATGATAGTCTGAAATAGTGCATCACCATTATCCTCTTCCACTTTCTTTCTGAATCTGCGATTACTGTTGACAATAATAAGTATTGTAAGAGCTGCCAATACAAACATTATCCAGTGTCCACCATAATACATTGCCGCAACAATGAGTCCTGCCCCAATAAAAGCGACACCTGCAGTGAGGAACCATCCCCCGATTACAGAAATAACCCCGGTGATACGGAACACAGCGCTTTCGCGTCCCCATGCCCTGTCTGCAAGAGAAGTACCCATCGCTACCATAAAAGTAACGAATGTTGTTGAAAGAGGTAACCTGAACGAGGTACCAAGAGCAATCAGCGCACCGGCAAGAACCAGGTTTATCGAACCACGTATCAAATCAAAAGCCGCACCCTGATCCATAATGGTCTCATCAGTATTAAATCTACGGTTAAACCATTCACGTACACGTAAAGGAGTCACCCGTCTTATCCACGAAATCAATGACAATGTCCATCGTACCAGTTTTCGGGCAATCCTTGAAGACCCGAACATCTCATCTCCTCCCTGCTGACTCCCAAGCCCTATTTCTGTTTTTGTTACATTCCTTGCTTTTTTCGACGATGCAAGTGATACTACCATAATGAGTCCGGCTCCTATCAGAAAATATATGGGAGTGTCAGAATTGTTGTTCAAAGAACCCATTAGAAATCCGTGTGGATCACCTGTTCCGTTTGCAACATAATCCTGATATGAGGCAAGACCGCTCAATGGCACTCCTATAAAGTTTACCAAATCATTTCCTGCGAATGCCATAGCCAATGAGAATGTCCCCATCAGCACAATCACTTTCAATACATTTATTTTGCATGCATGTAATATTTGCATTAAGAATGTGGATGCCACAAAACATGACAGAATTATAATTTCCGTATTATCACTTATCCATGCTTTTACATCCGGTGTCATAAATGCCAGATCTTTTGCTCCCTTAATAATAAGGAAATAAACAATTGCAGTGACACACAATCCTCCAAAAATACCGATCTTCCATTTCAGCCGGCTTCTATAATTAAATGTGAATATCGTTCTTGAAAGGAATTGGACTAATGTGCCAAACACAAATGCTATGGCTACAGAAAGGAATATTCCCAGAATTATAGACAATGCCTTTTCGGTATTCATCAGATCATTAAAACCTAAATCAATACCCCCTGCCATTTTGATAAGAGCCACAACAAAAGTAGCGCCTAAAAGCTCAAATACCATTGAGACGGTTGTTGATGTAGGCATACCCAGTGTATTGAATACGTCAAGAAGAATAATATCCGTAACCATCACTGCCATGAAAATGCAGATAAGATCATAGAAAGAAAAGTGCTCGGGTCTGAAAATCCCATGACGGGCTATGTCCATCATCCCGTTACTCATAGACGCACCTATGAACACCCCTATGGAGGCAACAATCAAAATCACCTTGAAAGAAGCCGCCTTGGATCCGATTGCAGAATTAATAAAGTTGACGGCATCATTACTCACGCCTACAGACAGATCAAAGATTGCCAGCAGGAACAAAAAGATCACTACACAAAGAAACAGTATCTCCATATGTTAACTTAATATACTTTTTAACAAAGTAATCAAGAAAACATTTCATGAATATTTCAAAAATATAATATTATTATGAAATAAACCGGCCGGAATAACAGTCATGAATCCAACATAATTATGAAACTGTTTAGGTTTATTTTCGAGGAATTTTGAGAATATTTTGGATAGATTCTACTCGTCTCTTCCTGTACCTACGGTGTGTTTTGGCAATGTTATCCTGAACGATAGCCCTCCGGTTCTCAGATTCTCAGCCACAATGTTTCCTCCATGTATTTTTACCGCATTCTTAACAATCGACAATCCCAACCCGGTACCACCGGCAGCTCTTGAACGACCTTTGTCTATCCGATAAAAACGCTCAAACACCCTTTCCAGATGTTCCGGCGGTATTCCACAACCATTATCTGATACTGACAAAACAATTTTATCATTAAGGCAATATTCAATACCAAGTCTTATTTTTGATCCTCCACTATATGCAATCGCATTGTCTATCAGGTTATAAAAGACCGACTCCAGTAATGATGGATTACCGTATATCTTTATTTCTCTGTCAATACCATTTTCGATTACCATCCCCTTTGATTCAGCTGTCAGTTGCCTGTCAATAACAACAGAATCAATTATATCTGACAGATTGACATATTCTTTTATAATTGAATCTTTGCCGTCATCCATTCTTGTAATTAGTGCCACATCCGCCAACAATCGTTCCAATCTTTCCGTATTCAATAAACTTCTACGAAGAAACAGATTCGTTTGCTCTTCACTCATATTCTTATGTGATAGCAATGTTTCCACACAAATACGAATGGAAGCTACCGGAGTTTTAAGTTCGTGGTTAATATTATTGGTCAGTTGCTTCTTTATCCGTTCCTTCTCCATCTGCTCGTGCATAGCAGCGCGATGTTCCAATTCCCGGTCATGATTTGCCTTTTGCAGTTTTGCATACAACCTTACAATATGATTCGAGATCTCTCCAAGCTCATCATGCGGAAAAGGTTCGACATCCGATATCTTACCACCATTCTCTACATTCTCTGCAAATTTATTAAGACGTTGGATATGCAAACCTACACGCCTTGTGGCAAAGTATCCCAGCACACACATGACTGCGGTTATTATTCCCATCACCCATAGAAATCCATAGTCAGCCTGCAATAGAGTACTTAGAGAAACCGAATATGGAATTGCCGTGCGTACAATAAAACCGCTATCTCCCCTTTTGGCCGAATAGAAATAATAATTGCCATCACTCTCGCTTTGACGGCGCACGGAATACCCGGTACCGGATTTTAACGCCTGTTTTATTTCTTCTCTTCCAAGGTGATTTGTTCCGGGAAGAGTTTCAAGAGCATTATCATACACAATGTGTCCGCTATCGGATATTATACTCATTCTGATGTTATCAAGAGGATAGAATTCTTTCAGGCTGATTGCTGCAGGTTCATATCCTTCTTCAAGCTCCGTGAGTATATAAGTATTGATAAGTTGAAGCTTTGTATTGATTTCATCGCCCTTAAACACTTTTTCTCTGTGATACTGAAATACGACAAAGCTGCCCACAAGCAAAACCGAGTAAGCAAGTAACCATACAAACAGTCGTTGCGGGTATGTAAGTCTATTCAACAAATACATAGCCATATCCGGACCGTGTTACAATATTTTTTCCATATGTGCCGATTTTCTGACGTATACGTGTAACATTGACATCTATAACCCTATCAAGCACCACAACTTCATCAGACCATATCTCCTTAAGCAAATCAGTCCTGGAAAATATTCGACCTCGGTTTGATACAAGTTTCAATAAAATTTCAAATTCTTTTTTCGGCATTTTTACCTCTTTTCCGTCAACGGTGCATGTTCTGTTTTTAACAGAAAGAACCAATCCCTTGTATGAAACCAAGTCTGCCTCACTTTGAGAAGCCGGATTGCATGACGTTCTCCTCAACACAGCCCGGACTCTGGCCAAAACCTCTTTAAGCGAATAAGGTTTCATTATATAGTCGTCGGCTCCAAGATCAAACCCTTCTATCATATCTTCTTCAGAGTCTTTGGCAGTACAGAATATTATCGGCACAGATGCTGTCACAGGATTCGATTTCAATATTTTTGCAAGCTGAATACCTGAAATTTCACCCATCATTATATCAAGCAGAATCAAATCAAAACTTGCAAGGTTAAGAGAAAGTGCCTCCTCGGAGCTATATGCCCTTTCGACCATATATCCCTCTGCTTCGAGATTGAATCCAAGTCCGTCACACAAAGCCTCCTCATCGTCTACTACAAGTATTCTTTTTGGTGTTCCCATAAAGCAAAGTTACGTATAATAGTTTGATTAAATACCCTATATCCGAAATTTCATAAAAGTTTAACAACCTTAAGAGTGTGTTTGGAGCTCATAACATTTATATGTATTTTTGCGTATGGAATTGCTGAGAATACATACAGCCAATGAATTGGTAAGAGTTTCAGCCGACGAGATCCTATATGTGCTCGCAGATGGCAACTACTCTGACATGATTATGGTGTCAGGAGCAAAACACACATTCACTTTCCAGATCCACTATTTTGAAGAGTTGTTCAACAAACTGGAAGACAACCCTTTCTTAAGAGTTACAAGGAGTCTGATAGTAAACGTACGACATGTATATTTAATTAATATAAACGACCGCATTATAAAATTCGGAGGGAAGAATGTAGATGCGAATGTGCCTATTTTAAGATTGGGACGCGATTCATTGAAGAAGTTTAAAGAATTTATGGCTGACTATGACGAAAGATCCAAACATAATTGACATACCGGATGATGATGCCCCCTTACATTCGGAACAAGAGGTGTCTCCAGATACTCCTCCGTTTATTGTGATTGAAAGAGACAACCTGACATCTAAAATCAACTCCTCGAATAAAAGCTATAAGAACGGCATTATATTGGGAGCTATAATTACGGCTATAATTATAGCTTGTGCCGGTATATTTTATTTTTACTTAAGTAAAGAAAATACAACAATTCCGATATCCATAAGTGAGACGGAGAATATTAAACTACTTGCTGACAAGCCGGCGGTTGCTGTAAATACGGGAATAGAGACATTTTGTGATACTGTTTTGGGTGTTGCCCTGACATTTTATCCTCTTGACGGATTAAAAGCTTACCTTGAAAAAGCTTTACCGGACACAACCGATACTTCTTTGGTTACGTTCTTTCGTTCATCTGACTATGCCCCCGATGGCAGAGTTATTGGATCCGTAGTAGTCGATGGAGAGGATTATCCTGCTTTAAAACAAGATTTACGCATGGGATATGTGGCAATGTCAAAAGACGGAGGAATAGTCATAGGCATTGGAAACGGTGATAAGATCCATGATTATGCCGTTAAAAACAATGGCTCATTTTTCAGTCAATTTATGTTGGTCTCGGACAATACTCTTCCATCAACCTTTGAACTTCATGGGAAGGTAGAACGTGCCGCTTTAGGGAGGCTGAATGACAACAAACTCTATTATGTTATTTCCTCCGGAAGAGAAACAATGTGGGGATTTGCAGATGCCCTAAGGGAATACGGATTTATTGATGCCGTCTACATTACCGGCGGCAATAAATATGACTTCAGACGTGACACAGACGATAAGATTCATTTAGGCAATAAACTCAGGGACGAATATATTGAGCAACGCGGGAAAACATTGAATGCTCCGATTCTGGTTTTCCGTTCTTTATAGAAATCCGCCCTGCCTCAACGAACATATTTTCAAAACAAATCGGTGAAGATGTAACAACAAACGTCTTCACCGATTTTTCATTTCCCTACAATACTGATTCATACAGATTTTAAACTGATTCATACATTAGCATTCTTAATGTTTTGCGAGAAATATCCCTGATTGTAATTTTAAAAAGTTTAATTAATGTAAAAATGGAAAAGAATTTAGAAATCTATCGTGAGCCAAAGTATACTATGCGCTGGCTCGGACTCCAGAGTGTTTTTGTGTTCGGAGTCTCTTTTGTATTAGCTCTCATCGCAGCTGGCTTTGATTGTTTTGCTTCAAGTCGTGTTGAAAGTGGACTGTTACAGGAAGCCTATTACACCCTGTTATCGCAATCTGTTATATACTGCTTTGCAGTAATTGCAATTACTTTAATATCTCTTATGTTGGCAGAAATCGCTTTTCGCAAAAGTATCTCCCGTCTTCAATATGGATTGATTGCTCTTGCACTGACTTTATTCTATCTATTACTTCTTGCAATTTCGGAGAAATTGACATTTGAGGTTTCTTACGTAATTGTTTCAGTAATGACAATCGGACTTATTGCGTCATTCATAAAAGGAATCACCCAAGACATCAAGGCTGTGGCAATGACTTCCGGAATACTTTCAGCAGAATACGGACTGATGTTCATTCTGATAAAATCGGGATCAATGGCACTGCTGACAGGAAGCCTTTCATTATTCCTGCTTATTGCCCTGGCCATGTATCTTACACTAAAGCTTAAAGTTGAAAACAAAGAACTAATAATAAAATAGTCATGGACAATATACAAATGCCCCCAATTCCTTTCAAAAGGAACATGTCTTACGGAATTAAAATACTTATTTTAGGTCTGCAATGCGGTGTTTTAATGATCGGAGCATTGGCGATATGGATTATTTCGTATTCCAGAGAAGAACGCAACAAAGATGTGACAGAGCAGATAACCAATGAATGGGGAAAGTCTGTCAGCATAGATGGTCCTATTGTCAAAGGGAATCCTGACAGCAAAACATTCCTTAGACCGGAGACATTCATTTGCAAGGCAAATGTAAACACAAAATCTCTTCACCGCAATATCTATGAAGCTGAAGTATTCAACACACATGTGACAATATCCGGCACATTCAATAAGGACAGCATAATTTCTATAGGGAACACTATCTATCTCGAATTAGGAGTTAACACTGATCAGATTACAAAAATCTCAACTTTAAAGATTGGCAATCAAACCGTAAAATGGCGTAAATCCAACAGTTTTCTTTATGCTGAGGCAGATATGTCAGACCTTCCTCCTGCCGTTGATTACTCAACCGACTTTGAGATTCGGGGGTCAGGTGCGTTTTTCATAAAACAAATCGGAAATAAATCATTCGTCTCAATCAGTGGAGAAGCGTCCTGTCCCTCATTCAGCGGCTCAAATCTTCCAAATGAAAGATCTATTCAGGGACGTTTCTTTTCTGCAAAATGGGAAACAGACAATACATTAACAAAAACAACCGACGAAGTCCAGCCTGAATATAAATATATATGTACAAATTTTCTTGTCGGAGTTGACAGATATCAAAAGGTGGCCCGTTCTTTAAAATATGCCTTCATCATCATATTGCTTACATATATAAGTGTATTGTTCACCGAAATTTTAATGAAGCGCAATATACCATTACTCAACTACTTCCTGATCGGGGCGGCACTTATAATATTTTACACTCTCCTGCTGTCATTCTCTGAACACATATCATTCGGATCAGCATATTTAGTTGCATCAACAATGACTGTGTTACTGATTTCCGGATATATGTGGAAGATGATTGGCTCTAAAAAAGCAGGCATTATAATTGGGACAATACTTACAGTTATCTATGTTTGCTGCTTTATATTACTTTCACTTGAAACATATGCTCTGCTTCTCGGAAGTTTAATATTATTTATCTCGCTCGCCACAATGATGTACGGTTCAATACAAATCAAGCGCAACTGATTGCGCTTTACATGAAATGAGGCGCAAGCAAATATCATCGCTTCGAATACTTAGCAGGGATTTATTATTTTATTTACTCTTGATGTTACTATATTTATGTGACTATTCGGATTCGAGCTGAAAAGATTATATAAATTTGCGATATGGAAAGAATAAAGCTGACCAAAGAGGAGAAGGAGGTGCTACTTCTTATATCTACCGGGTGTGATTGTCCGGATTCCTTCCCAGCGCATATCTTTACCGGATGCGTCAGATCTCTTGAGCGCAAAGGGTTGGTAAAAGGCGCATACGTTGAAGGAGGCGGAGTTGAGGCGGCGCGGCTTACATCTGATGGTCGCGTGTTCCTTGCTGAGAATCCGAAACTCAGGAACCCTATTAATTGGGTACGCATTATTGAGTTTGCCATACCGGTGATAATTTCGATAATCGCACTATTTATTTCATGTTCTAAACTTTGACGATATGGAAGACGAAAAGATCCAATTTCTCACGGAGCTGAAAGAATTGCTGGCGAAGTATGACGCTGAAATATGCGCCAATTACATTGACGAACATGCTGTTATTTATGTGGGAGATGAAGAAATATCCTATTCTGATACAAGCGTCAATGCCGACAATGTGTTTGACTATGACAGAGATTAGCGATATTTAACGCCGGATATTTTGTTATATTCCGGTGAAAAAATCTGGAAGATCGGAGGTTGAAGTTGGAGCAGGTTGAGTTTCCTCAACAATTGAATCACAATATACCTCATCAGTAATCCTGTCTATGCGTTCGGTCAATCCATCCATTCTGTTATTGATCTTCACATTATAAACAATGATGATTGTTGAAAACAGGATGTTCAGAATTGCGGTGAAGACACATGCAGCCATAGAAAATCTCTTGAGAAAGGCATCTTCCTTGGGCGAGACGTATTGATTATGTCTGATTTTCTTGTCAATCGCAAGATATTTTCTAATATATTTTATCATATTTTCTTGATTATTTTGTTATATCAACAGAAAGTACTATCTTTGTATTCAAACGCGAGGAAGCGAGGGAACTTCACCGTCGCTTGCGTTATTAGGCAAGGAGACTTGCCTATTTTTTATATATGATAAT
>CAQFOZ010000025.1 GCA_948788915.1 uncultured Muribaculaceae bacterium
TCACGCCGATGGTACTGCGAAAGCGGGAGAGTAGGTAACCGCCGCCTTGAAGGGGGTCCGTCATACGACGGACCCCTTTTTTTGTGCCCGCACGGCGCGGGCGGGCACCGCCGGGAAACATTCCATGAAATTTTGTCACGGCTGTAATCTTTGTTTTGTATTAATTTATTACTTTTGCAGACGAAAAAGCACTTTAATTTTTAATAAAATTTTTATGAAAAAACTTCTACTATCTTTGGCTGTAGTTGCCTTTGGTTCTAACCTTATGTGTGCTACAGATTATGTTCTTTTTAGTAAGGATAACTATGCGAGCCTTGAATGGACAGGTGATGCAAATGGTTACAAGACTACGGTCACAGTGAATAATAAAACATTCACTGTTGAGACTATAAAGAATAAAGCTTCTAATCTGGTTAAACCAGGGGAGCAGATTCGTGTATACAAAAATGCACAACTTGTTATTACATCTGATGATGTCGTAATGAAGCAGGTTACATTAACCGCATCTGCATCAGACAATGCAGGTGCACAAAGTGTGAATGAACCCTGGACTACTTCTGCCAACGGGTTGGTAACTACTCTCAAAAATGAGGCAGGTGCAAAGGATGTTACTTTTACGGCAAGTGCGAATCAATTTCGTGTTGCCAATTTGGTAGTGTCAGATGAGATCAGTTCTGAGGATCCAAAGCCGGTTGAGTATACAAAGGTCAATTCTATAGCCGAGACAATTGCTTTGGCTGATTATACTAAAATAGAGGTGGCATTCCCCATGACAGTAGCTTTTGTCAATTATAGTAATGTGTTTGCTACCGATGCTGCAGGTGATTTTATTCAGATTTATGGTTCTAATAAATTCGAAAGTAATTCAATAATTCCGGCGGGTTGGAAAGGTGAATATGTATTATTTAATAAAACCACTCCTGAGATGAAGCCCGAATCACTTCCGGAGTCAACTGAGAAAGGCAATTTTGAGCCGAAAGCAGTAGATGCGGACAAGATTACTGTTGATATGGTAAACAGTGTAATCCTCATCAAGAATGTTACATTTGCTGCTGAGACCCCGTCTGACAAGAATAATTTCGAAGGTACTGTTGGCTCTACAACATTGAGCTTCCGTAATAACTATTCAATTGCCGGAGTGGCTGCAGGAGTTTATGATGTGACGGCAGTTGTGATCAATTACAAAGGCGCTCTGTCTCTGTATGTCACAAATTATACGGTTCCCGGTGCCGGTGTAGAAGATTTGGTTGTTGATGAGAGCACAGAGGTTGTGTATTATAACCTGCAAGGTGTAAAGGTAGCTAATCCTGAAAAGGGTATATATATCCGTGTGCAGGGTAACAAGGCTACTAAAGTGACTCTCTAAAACGCGCAGAGTCATGCAGTAAGCGATAAGATATAATTTTATTAAAGGCTATCTCTTAATAAGGGGTAGCCTTTATTGTGTATGTGTTTAATGGTTGTGTTTGCATGGCCAAGTTAGAATGATTTATTATAACAGTTGATATATCCGTAAATTTGATGATTGAATTTGAATAGTCGAGATTGTAAAATATAAATATAATTACTATATTTGCGAGATGATAGATAAGGGTAACTGAAACGAGCTTTCAATTATATTTTACTATGCATTTAATTAGGTTGTTGGATCTCTTATTTAATTACTATGAGCGGAACCCCGAATCATAACGGCGCCCGGCGCCCCCGCATCTTGATAGTGTACACGGGTGGAACAATCGGCATGATTGAAAATCCGGACAACGGTACGCTTGAGCCTTTCGACTTTGATCATCTGATTGACAATGTCCCCAAGATTAAGATGCTTGATTTCGAAATCGAAAACTATCAGTTTAAAGTACCGATAGATTCATCTGCCATGACACCTAAGGACTGGCAGAAGATAGTCAAGGTGATTGAGGAAAATTATGATTCGTATGATGGATTTGTGGTCCTTCATGGTACAGACACAATGGCTTACACCGCTTCTGCAATGAGCTTTATGTTGCAGAATCTTAGCAAGCCTGTTATAATTACCGGAAGTCAGCTTCCCATAGGGGAGGTAAGAACGGACGGAGAAGAGAATCTGATTACCGCGTTGCAGGTAGCGGCCGCAAGAAATTCGGACGGTGAACCTATGATTCAGGAAGTGGCCATACTTTTTGAGGACTATTTGTGGCGGGGGAATCGTTCGACCAAGCACAGTTCCGATAACTTCAATGCTTTTAAAAGCTCAAATTATCCTAAGCTTGCAAAAATAGGATTGGGTATATCATTTGATAAGGATGTACTGTTGCGACATAAAGGAGATAAGGGTCTTGAAACATTTTATGACCTTGATACAAATGTGTTTTACATGGATCTCTTCCCGGGAATCAACAAGGACCTGGTGAAGTATATGCTTGCCATGCCAAATTTAAAAGGTGTGGTTATGAAGACATTCGGAATGGGTAACGGACCGACGGACAAGTGGTTCCTGAATGAAATAAAGCAGGCGGTCCAGAGGGGAATAGTAATAGTGAGCGTGTCGCAGTGTATGAATGGATCTGTGAATCCAATGCGTTACAAAGCGGGAATAGGCCTTATTGCTGCCGGGGTTATTTCCGGACACGATATGACATCCGAAGCGGCAATAACCAAGCTCATGTATCTGTTTGGCAAAGGATTGAGCTCGGAAGAAGTGAGGCGGCAGATGGAAGTGCCGCTTGCCGGAGAGATGGAAGGCTGAACCCGGACAGTTAAAAAGAATATAATAGTTTTTAGATGAGTGCCGAATTAAGAACATATACGAGTGTCAGAATTGATGATACTGCCGAATGGCGTCTTGTCATATTCATTTCCGACAGAGGGATGTCCGCTTATCTAAAGAATCTTGAGAATCCTTTGGACAATATTGTCACGCTCTTTGATGAAAGATGGCAGTTGGATGATACTATGCTGTTGCATCGTATAGAGGAATGTGTTTACAATCACCCTCAGTTGTTTGATGATTTTGCGACAGAAATCATCATCTGCACTCCGCGTGCTTTGTGGTTTCCGGAGAAAGCTGGCAGAGACAGCGAGATGCTAATGCAGGGTTTCAATAGCGTTTTTCCTAATGATGAAACAAACGTGCTTGAGGATGAGAGAGAAGAAATGACGTGTGTCTATTCTCTGACACCTGGTCTGCCGTCGTTTTTACGTAGGACTCTTTCCGGGGCAAAAATTTCCAGTCATCAGGGTGTGCTGGTGTCCAAGTTTATAAAACAAAAGAACGACAGCCCGGTCCTTTATATAGATATCCGCAATGAGGATGCTGATTATATTCTTATAGAGAACGGTAAATTGCTGTTGGCGTCCACCCATCAGTGGCATAATATGATGGATATAGGCTATATGGCAATTAATATATTTGATGTGTATGGCCTTAATCCCCAGATGGCGCAGGTGTCTTTGTCGGGAGAGATATCCGATAAACAGGAGCTTGTAAGAATCTTAAGAGAGCAGATTTCTTATGTTATGTTTACACTTGTTCCAACAGCTGTGTCAAAGGTTAAGATGCCGTTAAGTGCGGCGATATCGTTGTGCAGACAATCGAACAACTGAAATTTGGCGCCATGAGAATCATACGGGGTAAATATGGAAAACGACGTTTTGATGTGCCCAAAAATATAACGGCACGTCCCACCACTGACTTCGCACGCGAGAATATCTTTAATGTGATAGAAAATATGGTGGATCTTGAGGGGCTGCAGGTTCTTGATCTGTTTGCAGGAACGGGTGCCATAAGCTGGGAATTTGTGTCAAGAGGATGTTCTGATGTCGTGGCTGTGGAACAGTCCAGAATCCAGACTTCCTTCATACATTCTGTAAAAGAGAAATTAGGGGATAAGATATTGAGGCTGATAAAGGGTGATGTGTTCAGATATATTGAGAGATGCAAAGACAAATATGATATCATATTTGCGGATCCTCCGTATGACCATCCCCGGTTTGCAGAGATTCCGGAACTTATCTTGGGTTCGGGGATGGTTAAAGACGGAACAATAGTGATTGTTGAACATAATAAGAGTCATGAGTTCAGCTCATTGCCGGGTTTTACAAGGCATCTTGCATACGGGAGCGTGAACTTCAGTATATTTAAGACAATAAATGGATAATATAAAGTTAGATTCAATTGAGGAGGCATTGAAAGATTTCAAAGCCGGTAAGTTTGTGATGGTGGTAGATGACGAAGATCGCGAGAATGAAGGCGATCTTATCATAGCTGCGGAAAAAATCACACCTGAGGATGTAAATTTCATGTTGAAGAATGCCAGGGGTGTGTTGTGTGTGCCGTTGACTTTGCAGAGATGTGAGGAATTGCAGCTTGACAAGCAGGTTGTAGACAACACTTCTATGTTGGGAACTCCGTTTACCATTACGGTCGACAAACTTGAAGGATGTACGACAGGAGTGTCTATTGCGGATCGTTGCGCAACGATCCGTGCGCTTGCTGATCCGGAGTCTACACCCGAGACATTCGGTCGCCCCGGGCATATCAATCCTCTTTATGCTCAGGACAGAGGAGTGCTTCAGCGCTCGGGACATACCGAGGCGGCAGTGGATCTTGCGCGCTTGTCGGGCCTTCAGCCGGTAGCGGCTCTTATGGAAATAATGAGTGATGACGGCACGATGGCTCGCCTTCCGGAGTTAAGGAAACTTGCCGATGAGTGGGGACTTAAACTTATAAGCATAAAAGACTTGATCGCATATCGCCTGAAACATGATTCTCTCGTAGAGGAGGGGGAAGAGGTGAGAATGCCTACAGAGTATGGCGATTTCCGTCTTATTCCTTTTCGTCAGAAAGACAATAATCTTGAACATGTGGCTTTGATCAAGGGGGATGTTTCTGATGGGAAGCCGGTATTGGTTCGGGTGCATTCCTCATGCATGACAGGTGACATTTTCGGTTCCAAGCGTTGTGAATGCGGCGAACAGCTTCATCTTGCAATGCAGAAAATTGAAAAAGAGGGAAGAGGAGCTGTCATATACCTGAATCAGGAAGGACGGGGCATAGGACTTATGGATAAAATCAAGGCTTATAAACTTCAGGAGAATGGTCTTGATACGGTAGATGCAAATTTACACCTCGGTCATAAGGCCGATGAAAGGGATTATGGTGTAGGAGCGAATATTTTGCATGCTTTAGGTATCCAGAAGATGCGTCTGATGACAAACAATCCTATGAAAAGAATTGGTCTGGAGGGATATGGACTTGAGATTACTGAGAATGTGCCGATAGAGATTCAGCCAAATGAATATAATGAGAAGTATATGCATACAAAAAAGGTGAGAATGGGGCATATATTAAGTAAACTTTAAATAACATTTAATTAGAATAACCCTGTTCAAATATAGTTTTATGAAACACATATTGCTTTGTTTTGTATTAGGTATAGGATGCCTCCAGGCTTACTCCTTAGAAAATCATGAAAAAAAAGTGCTCGACCACTCGTGTTTTGATGCCTGGAAAGGAGTCAAGACAGATGTGTTAAGTGATGACGGAGAATGGGGAGCCTATGAGGTCAATCCTCAGGAGGGTGACGGAATCCTATGCTTTTACAATACAAGGAATGGAAAAAAGATTGAGGTTGCGCGAGGATATCGCCCTGCTTTCACGGCTGATGGTAAATGGGCCGTTGCGTCGATTAAAGCCTTGTTCACAGAAACGAGAAAAGCAAAGATAGATAAAAAGAAGGATTTTGATATGCCTCAGGATTCTTTGGTAATCGTGAACCTTAGAACTTTGAGTATAGACAAGATTGCAAATGTTCCCAATTTCAAGATTGCCAGGAACGGGTGTGACTGGGTGGCTTATGCTTCATGTGATACTATTTATTCTTCAAAAAAGAACCTGAAGGATAAGGAGTTCGCATTGCCTTTGATTGTGAGAAATCTGCTTACGGGCTCACAGAAGGTTATAAAGAATGTCTCTGCATATGACTTTAACAGACAAGGAACCCGTATTGCATTAAAACTTAAGAAAATAAAAAAAGATTCACTCTCCTTCGACGGAATGGGTATAATGAATCTGCCGGACACGACTCTTAGAATATTTGACAGGGATAGAAAATTTTATGGTTCATTTCTGTTTGATCATGAGGGGAACAGATTTGCTGTTACAGCATCGGATGACAGTGTGAAAACCGGTACGCGCAAGGCTTTTTTACTTTGGAACAGGTTGGGTGAAGGCGAAGCAAAAGCTATAAAAATTGACAGTAGATTTATTTCTGCCGGAGGTGACACTCTTGTGCCGAATCAATACACAAAGCCTGTTTTTTCAAGAGATGGCAAAAGACTGATCAGTGGAGTAGCTCCGATAATTGCTCCGGACGACACCACGATAGTGGATTTTGAGCAACCGGCTCTGGATATCTGGCGTTGGGATGCTCCGTTCACCTCTCCTGAGGAATTAAAGAAGGCCACTGTATTGAAAGAGAATACATATCCCGTTGTGATAGATTTGTCGGATATGCACCAGACATTGCTCAGTGAAGTTCCATTGGCAAAAGTCAAAGGCGGTAACCAATGGAATTCCGATTGGGCGCTGATTGTGGATCCTACAGAGCATATGGTTGAGAACCAGTGGAATTATTTTGCTCCGCAAGAGGTGTTTGTAGTTAATGTAAAAAACGGGGAATTGAGACGTCTTGGTAATGTTCCTGCCGGGGATGCCGGTCTTTCACCGGAAGGGAGATATGTTTACTGGTATGCGGATAAAAACTTTTACACATATAATATAGCTACCGGAGATACAGTGAATGTAACTGAAAAGATGCCGGTTCAGATATGGAATATTGATGATGACCATCCCATGCCTGCAGAGCCTTGGGCAAATGCTTTGTGGTCTGCCGATGACAAGGCAATGCTCGTGTATGACAAATACGATTTATGGAGACTTGATCCGGATGGGGAGGAATCTCCCGTATGTATCACCAACGGATATGGCCGGAAGAATAATATGAGTTTCCGGCATATAGTCACTGATAACGAATGGCGTGGTGTAAAGGCCGGTGAGGAGATGCTTTTCAATGTCTTCGATTATACGGACAAATATAATGGTCTGGCTACATATAAATACGGCAGACCTGCCAACCCGGCGGTGACTGTGCTTAACGGTTATGCCTATACTCAGGTTAAGAAGGCCAAAAACAGCAATGTCTATTTGTGGCAACGTGCTAATTTTTCAACCTCTCCGGATGTATGGGCATGTACTGGCAACGATTTTATCAAGGCCCGCCAACTTAGTGATGCTAATCCTCAGATGAAAGATTACAGATGGGGTACAGCCAAACTTGTGAAATGGAGAGCTTACGACGGTAAAGAGTCTGAGGGAGTACTGTATGTTCCGGATGATATTGATCCGGATAAGAAGTATCCGATGTTGTGCGTGTTTTACGAAACCGGAAGCGAGGATCTTTACCGTCACTATACAATGGAACCGTCATGGAGTTGGGTGAACTATCCGTTTTATGTGAGCAGAGGCTATGTGGTGTTTGTCCCGGATATACATTACACCGCAGGGCTTCCCGGAGAAAGCTGCTATAATTATGTTTGTTCAGGAGCCGAGGAAATGTGCAAGCGTTATCCATGGATCGACAAAGAACGTATCGGCATAGACGGACAGAGCTGGGGTGGATATCAGACAGCATATCTTGTCACACGCACGAATATGTTTGCGTGTGCCGGGAGTGGAGCGCCTGTATCTAATATGACGTCCGCTTTTGGCGGTATACGGTGGGAGTCGGGCAATTCAAGGCAAGCACAATATGAAATGGGTCAGAGCCGTATCGGGAGGAATCTTTGGGAGGCTCCTGAACTTTATATAGCAAACTCTCCGGTGTTTCATGCCAATAGGGTTGAGACGCCACTGCTTATCATGCATAATGACAATGACGGTGCAGTGCCATGGTATCAAGGTATAGAAATGTTTATGGCACTTCGCCGTTTGCAAAAACCGGTATGGATGTTGCAATATAACGGTGAGGCTCATAATATCAGAGCGCGTAAGAATAGAAAAGACATAACTATTAGGTTACAACAATTTTTTGACCACTATTTAAAAGGTGATCCCATGCCCAAATGGATGAAAGAGGGAATACCGGTAGTCAGAAAAGGGCAGGAATTAGGATATTAGATTTTAAATGAAAGTATCAGTATATTCAAAATTATTAGCAATAGGTGTTGGCCTTCTGTATGTTTCAGGCATTCAAAAGGCGGAAGCCCAAACTTTTCATTGCCCGGCAGATACGGCAAAAGCAATGGAGTTGACCCGCAAGTATTATCAACCGGGGAAAGACCCGGCTCCTCTGTGTGGAGATATTGCCGCTGAACTTGTGGGTGCAGTCTATGTGCCCATTGCTAAAGAGGACAGCCTGGGAGAAGCTCCAATCAGACTTGACGGATTCGATGAACTGGCATTCGTGAATACTGTCGGGGCCATAGCCAAACTTGCTACTTCGCCGGGTCATGCCCGTCCAAAAGATCTTGGGCTGGTAATTGATAATCTTACATTCCGAAGAGGGGAGAAGTCCGGTTTCCCTATGAGAATGAACTATGCGGCCGATTGGATACTTGACAATAAATCGAGAGGAAATGTAGAGGAATTTACGGAAGATTATTCTAATGTCTTTAAAACTAAATCGCTTGATTATGTAACGCGTAACAAAGGTAAATATGCGGCTTTAAAAGACTCTGCAACGTATGAAAAACTGCGGATGGTGGAATTGGGATACCGTACATTTAAGATCCCCTATATGAAAAGGGAGAGCACTGAATGGAAAGATATCAAGCCGTTGTTAAGGGATGGAGACATAATAGTGCTTCTTACGAATGAACAGGATAAAGATATATTTGATATCGGGTTCATTAAAAAACGGGATGACGGCTTTCATTATATCCATGCTTCCGAGAAGGAGGGAAAAGTCGTAGAGGAGTCCGAACCATTGGGCAGATATATCAAACGTAACTCGAAGTATATATTTGGTTGGAGATGGGTGCGTCTTAAGTAATAACTTGTTTGGAGCGCATGTTGGAATTTGTAAATGCAAAAATAAATATCGGTCTGCAGATTGTGAGACGCCGGGAAGATGGTTATCATGATTTGCAGACTGTCTTTTATCCGATAGGCAGGTATGCCGGGCTTCCGGAGAATCCGGTAAGGTTTTGTGATATTCTTGAAATAACCGATAATTGTAGCGGCAAGATAAATGTATATTTTGAAGGTCGCAGGATAGAATGTCCGCTTGAAAAGAATCTCGTCTATCGAGCCGCTTGTATGATTCTACCTGGAAATACAGGTTGTGAAATCTTTTTGGACAAGCATCTCCCTGATGGAGCCGGCTTAGGCGGAGGAAGTGCCGATGCGGCCTTTACTTTAAAGCTTATAAATGAAGTGATTCTAAAAAATAAGTTTTCAAATAACGAACTTGTAGAATTTGCATTGCGACTGGGTGCGGATTGTCCTTTCTTTCTGTATAACCGTCCCATGTATGCCGAAGGTATCGGAGAGAAACTCACAGATGTAAACATAGATTTGAGCGGAAAATGGATATTGGTCATAAAGCCGGATATTTATGTGTCGACAAAAGAGGCTTTTGCCGGCGTAATTCCACATCCCGGAGAATTTGACCTTCGCAATCTGTCCTCATTGCCGATAGAGGATTGGCAATATGTTGTTAAGAATGACTTTGAGAATAGCCTTTTCCAAAAATATCCCGTATTGAGGAAGATAAAAGATAGCATCGTTTCCGCAGGCGCTCTCTATGCTTCAATGAGTGGCAGTGGCAGCTCTATATATGGAATATTCAATGAATATGGGCCGGCCAGGGAGTGTGAAATGAGTTTTTCCGAATGCCCAACAATAGAGGGATCATATTTGTTAAAATTATAAATATCCGCTTAAGTAAGTATAATAAGTATAATTAGATAAAAATACTCGCTATCGGTTAAATTTGAATACTTACTTATTCAACCATATATAGTCAGTTATATCCATTGAGCTGAAAAACTGTATTATATTTGTGCTGGTAGAAGGAGAATGATAGTTTTTACAAATTTGGCTTAAAATTTGCTGTGCTATGGGAAAGAGAAACGGAAAGAAATTTAAATTTAGTAATGGAAATAATTTCCATGAAAAAGTTAAAAATATGAACACAGAAGAAAAAGATATAAACAACCCGTCAACAGGTGAAGATGCAAAGGTTGCAGAGGATGTTGCCACTCCCGCAGCAGAGGATGTAATTTCAGAGAAACAACAGGAGGTAGAGGAAGATTTGAATGAAAAGGTAGAGACTTTGCAGCAAGAGGTAGAGAAAGAAAAGAAAGAATATTTGTTTCTTATGGCGGAGTTTGATAATTTCCGCAAACGTACCCTCAAAGAAAAATCTGAACTGATCAAAAACGCCGCCGAGTCTGTATTCAAAGGTCTGCTTCCTATTGTTGATGATTTTGAGAGGGCAATCAAAGCTTCGGAAAACACTGACGACGCTGCTTCCCTGAAAGAGGGTATGGAGCTTATTTATAAAAAACTAAAGAAATATATGGAGCAGAACGGTGTCAAGGAGATGGATCCTGAGGATAACGAATTTGATGCCGACAAACATGAGGCAATATCAGTTGTTCCCGTTGCAGATGAGACACAGAAGGGTAAGATACTTGATACTGTTGAGAAGGGATATACGATAAATGACAAGGTCCTTCGCCATGCAAAAGTGGTGGTAGGTCAATAATGAAACCTAAAGGAACATTGTGAGAAGCAGTCTCGGTGCAGGTTGCTTAAGAGATAAAGATTATGGCTGATAATAAAAGAGATTATTATGAGGTGCTGGGCGTGGCAAAGAATGCCACAGCTGATGAAATAAAGAAGGCGTACAGAAAGAAAGCCATTCAATACCATCCTGACAGAAATCCCGGCAACAAGGAGGCCGAGGAGAAGTTCAAGGAGGCGGCGGAGGCTTACGATGTCCTCAGTGATGCTGACAAGCGGGCAAGATACGACCAGTTCGGACATTCTATGGGTCCTCAGGGCTTTGGCGGTGGAAGCTATGGCGGCGGATACGGAGGCTTTGGAGGAGGAATGTCCATGGAAGATATATTTGCCCATTTCGGTGATATTTTCGGTGGCAGGTTTAGCGGCTTCGGTGGAGGATTCGACGGTTCTGAAGGCAGACCTCGCAAACATGTGAACAAGGGTACGGATCTGCGCGTCACTGTTAAGGTTACGCTTAAGGATGTCATGAACGGAGTTGACAAAAAACTCAAGATACCTAAACTTGTAGCGGATCCTGCATGTAAAGGGACAGGAGCTAAAGACGGCACGGCTTTCGGTACATGTCCGCGCTGTCATGGCTCAGGATATATCAGCACAGTGCAACAGACCATAATGGGGCCGATGGAGAGCCATTCTGTGTGTCCCGAATGTAATGGCGAGGGTAAAATTATCACCGAACAGTGTTCTCATTGCCATGGAACAGGTGTGGAGAAAAAAGATGAGATTGTCAGCTTCCACATCCCTGCCGGTGTCGAAAACGGAATGGTTCTGACCATACGGGGACAGGGAAATGCTCCCCGCCATGGCGGTGTTAACGGGGACCTTCTTATTGTTATACAAGAGGAAAAAGATCCTGATCTGATAAGAGAGGGAGATGATCTTATTTATAATCTAATGCTTGATTTCCCGACAGCTGCATTAGGTGGTGCTGTGGAAATCCCAACCATAGAAGGTAAGGCAAGACTTAAAATCGCTCCCGGAACCCAACCGGGCAAAGTTCTCCGTCTGCGTGGGAAAGGCATTCCCAAGATGAATAGTTCGATTAAAGGAGACCTCCTTGTTAATGTGATGGTTTATGTGCCTGAGAATTTGAATGATAATGAGAGAGGTGCAATAGAAAGTCTCAAAGATTCGGAAAATATAATTCCTGCTAAGTCTGTAAGTGAAAGAATTTTCTCACGCCTTCGCCATATCTTCAACAAGGAGCGTAGGGAAGAATAATAAATGCGAATAATTTTTGATATAATGTGAACGGAATCCGGAAATGGATTCCGTTTTTTTTAAAATTAGTTAATTAATTGAGGGGATGGTAGAGTAATGGAAATTTTTTTAGTACCTTTGTTGCAAAGGAAACCTGACTTCAATGGCTTATAACGTACCGATAGATGAAAAGCAGCTTGTTGCAGATCTTCATGATCCCAGGAAGGCTCATGATGCTTTCGACACGTTAATGCGGAAATATGGAGAGCAGATATACTGGCAGATAAGAAAAATGGTGACAAACCACGAAGATGCTAATGATCTGCTACAAAATTGTTTTATGAAAGCATGGAATAATCTTGATAACTTCCGGGGGGAAGCTAAACTTTCCACATGGTTATACAAGATTGCAGTCAACGAAACACTTAATTTCCTGAACAAAGCGCGTCAGCGCGGAGATGTCGTGGCTAACAGTGAAGATTATAGTGTGCTTGATACATTGGAGAGTGACGAATATTTTGACGGGGATGAGATACAGAAGGAATTCCAGAAAGCCATAGCATCATTGCCGGATAAACAGCGACTTGTTTTCAATATGCGCTATTTCGATGAAATGAAATATGAAAAGATTTCTGAGATATTGGGTACGTCCGTTGGCGCTCTTAAGTCTTCTTATCACCACGCAGTCAAAAAGATAATGGCAATGTTGTCTTGATATTAAGCGTAATTTTTTCATAATTATAATAAACGCGTATTTTGATCTCGAGCTGGCGTTTATGAAATTTAGAAATTTTATTGTAGATATATGAGTGGTCGCGACATCGATGTCTACACTTTTAAACGACACTGAAGGTAGTTTTAATCTGCTTAAATACAGTATTTATATTTTGTTTTCATAGAAAAGGTGTCGTTGTTGCTCAAAAAAATTATTTCTCTCAGCATCTTTTCTATACAGTTCCTTCATTTTATTAAATTCTTTAATCTTGCATATTCTGTATAGTTCCCCGCTGTTTTCTATTGTCATTGGGTTATCGTCGCCTTTCAATTTTATACCACAGCAATTTATATTCAGCTCACATTTTATACAGTCTTTTTCATTAATTATTTTTACTTGTTTTTCATGTTCAAGATATACTTTCTCAATTTGCTCAAAATAAGATGGATTGTTAATCCATTTCTTATTTTCATTAGAATGTAGAATGAAATTTTGCAATGTTTCAAGCGTTTGAGCAGATAAATCTATCTCAATGCAGTTAAGGTTACGATAATCTATTTTTTTCTTATGTTGGACTTTGTTATCAAAAGTAAACTCAATGAGAAATTGTTCTCCGTCTGCTGTTGTTGCGATAACATCAGGTTGCTTATCTTTACGGTCATATTTATCGTCAATAGTTACTTCTGAAAAGATTATATCCCTCTCTTTGAAGATATCATAATAAGAAGGAACATGTATCTTCTTTTCTTGTAGAACAATCTGTTCTGCTAATTTATACATGATAACCATATAGCATATCTTCAGATTAGCTCTCCGCTTCATGCTGTGATGTGCAAAACCGTGCTCTCTGATTTTTCCATGTCTGGCTTGTAACTTTTCATGGCAGCAAGGACATGAACAGTTACATTTCAAGCCTTGTAGAACACTGTCAATATGTACCATTTTACCAGTTGCATCTTCTGCCCATGAAAAAATCATATCGCTCATATTTATTATGCTTTAATAATTTCAGGATAATTCTTTTAATTCTGATTTTAGGAGTGCAAACTCATCATTGGAAATTACACTTTTAATTATAACGTAAATCTTTATTATTTCCTTTTTAGGAGAATAAAATTATCCTGTTACCTAGCCGACGTGCTTTATTATTCTTCCTCATTGTCCTCTTTTTCTTCTTTGAGGAAATAGATGGCCTTTTGTCGTTCTATCTCAGCGCGAAGTTGTTCCGGAGATGGTAGATAGAGCATATATTTGGACATAAAGAGATGATTGTTATCATGCAGAACCGAATAGCGAGCTATGTCCTCGTCGGTATCATCGCACAGCAAGATGCCAATAGTAGGATTATCATCTTTACCTCTCTTCAATTCATCGTACATTCTGACATACATATCCATCTGACCGACATCTTGATGTTCGATTGTTGTGGTTTTTAAGTCTATAAGAACAAAGCATTTAAGAATGTAGTTGTAGAATACAAGGTCTATAAAATAGTCTTTCTTTTCGGTATGGATATGTTGTTGTCTGGCAACAAAGGCAAATCCTTTTCCCAACTCGAGCAAGAACTTTTCAAGATTGTCAATGATGGCCTGTTCAAGTTCCGACTCGCGGTAAGCAGAATCAACTGTAAAGCCTAAAAACTCACCTATAACCGGATTTTTTATAAATTCCGTAGGATCGGAATTCTGTAAGGGAGCTGTCAGTTCAAGCATTTCTTTTTCCACAAGGTCTTTACGTTGGGATGCCAATATGCGATAATAGTATTGAGAACTGATATTACGTTGGAGAGTGCGTGTGCTCCAATTTTGCAGAAGAGCTTCTTGCTCATACCATTCTCTTGCCTCCTGATTAAGTTCTTGGGTAAGCGTACGATAATGTGTCCATGAAAGCAGAATGTTAGATTTTCCACTCACTGCGTGGAAAATCTTTGGGAACATTTTATAAAAATTGAAGTAGTTGTAGAGATTAGTCTTGGTGAATCCTTTTCCATAAGCAGCCGATAGGCGTTTGGAAAGAGCCTTAATAATGGCTACACCGTAAATTGCTCGATCTTGGCCGTTGAGTTCTCCATCTGAAATTAGTTTCCCGAGTTTCCAATTCCTTTTCACCAATGCTTCGTTGACCTGTCTATAGGCAGTTTCACGAGCTTGCTCAATGATATTTGATGCCCTGTTAAAAAGAGCATCAATAGTAGAGTCCAATTGATTGTCAATATTATTCGGCTTCATATCCTATGTCTTTGGAAGCGTTAATGATTAAACCTCGGAATACTCTCATACTATTAGTGTTGATTGGTCCTTTTTCAGAATTGCGTCACAGATCCCATGCGAATTTACATATTTTTTATGAAACTTTGAATATCAGCTAAGAAGATTATAAAAGATCTGTCATGAAATATTTCAAAAGGTACGGATTTTAATAAAAAAGTAGCGGACCTAATGGTATCTAATGCTAAAAGAAATCGTATCCAACCTTAATAATAAATTGAAGATTCAATAACGAAGTCTTATAGTATAGCATAAGATGTTTATAGAGGCGGGTGTCTTCTGGTGTATATTACGGGTCTATGACTTTAAAATACAATCAGGATCTATTTATGCTAAAATGACTCCAAAGGTTATAACGAATGCGGCCGGTTTCACAACCAGCCGCATTCAAGTTTTCCATAATACTTTTTCGAACTAACCTAACATCATGAAACGATTTTTTCTTTCTTCTGATATTATAACATGTCATGATGTTATTTTGTTCGGGACTCAAAAATATTTTTACATCCCTGCTCTTTGGGAACGTTTGGGAATTTATTTAGTTAAAATTGACTTTTTATTGGGATTTATTTGAAATGTTTTGTTTTGTGTCCCTATTTATTTATTAAATTTGAAAATAAACAACAATTTAATGGATAATAATAGTACTAAGAACTAACAAAATTAATATGGCACAAATTTCAAAAGAGAATTCTGTGTTGGCATTGGCTACAAGATTCTCTAATCATGGAGACTGGATTGTTGAACAGCAATTCGTATTGCAGATGGGTTCGTCTTATTTAATGGCACATGGAATCGGCAAGCCGTTGGAGAAGGACGCAACCACAGAGATTGAGGTTCCGGAAGATGGTGAGTACAATGTTTATGTACGCACAAAGAACTGGACAAAATATTGGTCTGACGGTCCAACTCCCGGTATCTTCGAAGTTGTGATTGATGGAGAAGCAAATGGCGTTTTCGGAAATGACGATAACAAAGAGTGGCACTGGCAAAAAGGCGCTAAAGTAAATCTAAAGAAGGGAAAACATACCCTTGCTCTGCATGATCTGATGGGCTTTGACGGTCGTTGCGATGCAGTATTGCTGACAACATCTGACGAGGTGCCCGGAAATAGTCTCGAGGACTACAAAGCATTGCGTGAAGCTGTTCTCGGCAAAGAGCCTGTTGTAGATAAAGGAGAATACGATCTTGTAGTGGTTGGTGGCGGTATGTCAGGTATCTGTGCTGCTATCGCGGCTGCTCGTTTCGGTACAAAGGTAGCTTTGATTCAGGACCGTTATCTTCTTGGAGGAAACAACTCTTCGGAAGTGCGTGTAGGTCTTGGCGGTCAGATAAATGTTGACCCGTATCCATCGTTAGGCTATATCTTCAATGAGATCGGACCGGATCGTATCGGTAATGCCCGTGGCGCACATCACTATCAGGACTGGAAAAAGACCGATGTCGTAAATGCAGAAAAGAATATCACTCTTTTCCTCGGTTATACAGTTGACCAGGTCGAGATGGATGGAAACAAAATCAAGAGTGTAGAAGCTGTTGAGGCAACCAACCAGGATAGAATCAAGATCAGCGGTAAGCTTTTCAGCGATTGTACAGGTGATGCTCATCTTGCAGTTCTTGCAGGCGCTGAGACCAGAATGGGCCGTGAGGCAAAATCTGAGTTCAACGAGCGTCTTGCTCCGGAAAAGGCAGACGACATGACTATGGGTGTTTCTGTAGAGTGGTATTGCGAAGACTGGAACACACCTTGCTCATTCCCTGACTCTTTGGACTGGGGTCTTGAGCTTGATGAATATACTGTAGAACCGGTACACCGTGCCAACTGGTATTGGGAGGTCGGTATGATGGACGATCAGGTTGCTGACGCAGAGAAGATCCGTGACTACGGTATGTATGTTGCATATTCTACATTCTCATACTGTAAGAATCGTCTTGCAAACAAAGAGGACTGGGAGTGCACTCATCTTACATGGGTATCTCACGTATCTGGTAAGCGTGAATCACGTCGTATTGTAGGTGATATGATCCTTACAGAACAGGATCTTACCCGTCCGCGTCCATACGAGGATGGTACATGTACAACAACCTGGCGAATTGACCAGCATTATCCACAGGAAGAGAACTCCAAGAAATATCCGGGAGAACCCTGGTTGTCATATGGTGTCCTTACTCCAATTGATTTCTACGCGCTTCCATACCGTATTTTCTACTCAAAAGATATTGCGAACATGTTCATGGCTGGACGTAATGTCAGCGTGTCACATATTGCGCTCGGTTCAGTCCGCGTAATGCGTACTTGCGGTATGATGGGTGAGGTTGTCGGTCTTGCAGCATCTATATGTGCTAAGAAAGACTGCATGCCTCGTGATATTTATACCACATATTTCTCAGACCTTCAGGATTTGATGCGTAAGGGTGCTGGTCGCACAGATGTTCCTTATACTCAGTTCTACCATCAGATCGACCGCACTGGTCATATTGCTGAAGACAGATAATAGATTAAGTTTTTAGATGTACAAAATGAAATTAAAAAATATAGTAATGATAATGGCGGCAACCGCAATGGTTGCGCCATTATCTGTTTATGCAAAAGCAAAACAGCAACCTGCTATCTATGGTCAGGTGACTGCAGCTGGTAAACCTGTTGCAGGTGTTGCCGTAAGTGACGGTGTAAGCATCGTGAAGACTGACGCAAACGGCAACTATGCTATCCAGAACAGCGACAAGTCAGACGGCACTGTATTCATTACAACCCCGTCTGGATATATGGCCTTGAGTAACGACGGCTTTCAGCCCGGATTCTGGCGTACACTTAATTCTCCGGCCGGTACATCAGAGGTTCATAACTTTGAGCTTACTCCTCAGAATCAGGATGTATATTCGGTACTTTATCTTCCGGATCTTCATTTGACCAATGAGGATGAGAAGCGAGATATTGCAGCCTTTGAGTCTCTTGCATATCCTGTAATACAGTCTCTGTATAATCAGTATTCCGAATATGGACCCGTATATTGCTTTAACCTGGGTGATATCTCCCACGATATATATTGGTACGATTACGGATTTACTCTGGATAAAGTTATCGAATACCTTAAAGGTAAAGCATGGCCGTTTATGACTTACAGCGTTTCAGGAAACCATGACAACGACCCTTCTGTTATAGGCGAGAATGTTGATGACCGTGCGGCATGGCTGTACAGGAAGATTTTGGGTCCGGCGCAGTATTCCGTTAATATCGGTAATGATCACTGGATCTTCCTTGACAACATACAGTATATAAATGTGGCAGGCAAGGGAAAGAAAGCCAAAGGTGTTAAAGGAGACCGCTCTTACAATCACACTTTTACTCCTGCTCAGCTCGCATGGATTGAGAAGGATCTTCAAAATGTCGAGCCTGGTCAGCAGGTGCGTGTTGTGTGCCACGCTCCTCTGTTGATGGAAACTAAGAAAACCGGAATGGTGTTCAAAAAAGAGGATATGGATAAGTTTGACCGTCTGTTCTCAAAGTTTGACTACGTGCCTATTTATTCAGGTCACGCACATTCTTTGACTTACTGCAAACATGAGGATTATCCGCGTTTCTTCCAGCATATAGGGCCGGCGGCATCTGGCAATATGTGGACAACGAGCCGCTATGATCAGACGTTGTCGACAGATGGCACAGAAGCTGGTGTGTTTGTAGGCAAGTTTGTGAAGAATCAGCCGGAAGACCGTCAGCTATATACATATGCCCAGGGCAAAAGCGCGATGCGTACTTATGACCTGAATTCAGTAGGAGACTATTATAAAAATGACAGTATTGTTAGAAAGGAATTAAGTTTCTTCCCCAAGAGAACTGACTTCTCCGATCCCAAATATAAAAATTGTGTCCTTATCAATTATTGGCTTTATGAGCCGGGACAGACTGTAGAGTTCATAGAAGATGGAGCTCCCTTGGATGTAACCTATGCAAGTGATGTGGAAGATCCTTTGTGGAATGTGATTTATTATGCTCCTCTTACAGCGCAACTGGGAGAGTATAAATCCTCATACAATCAGCGTACAAGTGCACATTTGTTTATGGCAAAGGCTAAAACATCAGATCGGCCGATTGAAATCCGCGTAAAAAATGCTGATGGAAAACTTGTCCGTTCAGAGGTTATGCACAGACCCAAGAAGTTTGATCGCACTGCCAACTGATTGTTGTTTTGCAAAACGGAATAAAAATATGAATGCGGCCGGTTTCACAACCAGCCGCATTCATTGTTTTCCATAATAACTTTTTCGAACTAACCTAACATCATGAAACGATTTATCTTTCTTTCTGACTATATAACATTGATGGCAGAAAAAAGGTTTTCAAAAAAAATAAAAATTTGCAAAATTTTTTATTAAACCTTTTGCATTATTTATTGTCATATTAACAGAAATAAGTTAAGAAAATTATAGAGGTGATGTGAAGCCTTTGATTTTCAGGTGGATTTGTTATAACAGGGTATATAGAGATGAACGAGGAAGATAGATTGATAGAAAAATATGGCAGGAATACCGGAATGAAAGTTCCGGATGGTTATTTTGAGTCGGTGTATGCCGAGATAAGTGCCAAATTGCCTGAATATAATCAGACTCGCAGGTTTGTTGATATGACATTCTGGCAGCGTGTTAAACCATATGTTTATCTGGCAGCCATGTTTGCCGGCATATGGTTGATGATGAAGGTGTTTTATATATCCTCCCAAATGGACGATATGAGCCTCGATAATCCTCCAGAGCAGATTGTTCTTGCAATGTCGGACGCAAGTATGAGTGAAGAGTTTGTGACACCGGTTTCTGCCCCGGATTTTGAATTGGAGGAGGCTGTTATTAGAGATTATTCGGACATAGATGACTTTGAACGGGATTTTGGTTATAAGATAGATGCCCGTTATGATAAATTGAAACTTGATTGAAGAGATGGGAAAGTTTAATAGATTCCTGCTTTTATTGTGGATTGCCTTGTCTTGTATTGCAGGAGCAAACGCACAATCTTCTGAAAAGAAATCGCGTGGTGAAATGCGGAAAGAGATTGCGGAGTTTAAAATGAAATATCTGGCTCAGGAGATGGATTTGAAAGATAATCAAATTGAGCAATTCAAAGAATTATACTCCAAAATGAATCTCGAAAAACGCAAGGCTTTCGCTACCGCAATGAAATTTGAGCGAAAGTTGAGAACTGATAAGGATGCTACGGAAGCGGATTATGAAGCGGCCGCAAAAGCAATGGATGAGGCTAAAATCAAGGATCATGACATTGATAAAAAATATGACACTCAGTTTGCAAAATTTCTCACCGCAAAACAGCGTTTCAAAATGAAGAAGGCCGAGGAGGATTTCCGCAAAAAGGTGGAGCAAATGCATCGCGATAAAAAAGGTAAAGGTGCGAAACGAAGCTCCGGTGCCAAATAATACAATAAAGATAATGATTATTGAAGGCTATAAGTTATTATTAGTTTCAGGAAATTAAATTTAAGTATAGATGAATTTCCATATTATGATTGATAGATGTTTGTGTAAAAAGGTTAGCCGGGAGGCTACCTTTTTATTTTTATTGATTGTGTTATCGTTAGGTAGTATGGCAGCAGTGCAGAATCCAGATTTCGCTTATCCGCAGACGGTGTGTGATAATGCAGAAGTCAAATTGAAAGAGTCGTTGGATAAGCGATTCTATGCCGAAGCATTGCGGTATGCGGTTCAGATAGAGATATCAAAAGATCTGATTTCATCAGACGATTATGAGTCAGTTATCGGTCTTTATGATAATCTTGCAAATAAAATGCCTTCTCCATATAATGAGTTGGCAAGACTTCTTAAAGCCCGGAAGTATGTGTCGCTGTATAATGCCAATCGTTGGGTATATAACAACCGCACTCTGCCGGTATCATATTCTTCTGCGGACGTTAAGGAATGGAGTTGCGACATATTTGCCTTGAAAGTAAGAGAACTTGTCGATTCTGCTTTTGTTGAAACCTCAATTGCCAAAAAGACAGCCTTGTCTGTCGTTTCAGCAGTACTTAAAGATTGGGAAGAGGCTGAAAAGGCTGGAATGACTGTTTATGATTTCATGACAATCAAAAGCGTGGATATGCTTAAGACTTTTGTAAACGCAGGAGGAGCCAGGATTATACCGTTTTCAAGCGTGGGCGCTTCTGTTAATAGTGTCAGGAATCTAAATATCAGCCAAAAGATAATGGATTTGATTGACAGTGATATAGAATGGCATGAGTCAAAGGGTGAGACGAGACTTGCAGCACTGTTTGATTATATTAAATACCGAAATCTGACAGGTGAAGAGTGCAAATCATTTTTGCGCGTTTGTATGGATAAATATCATACGACCCCATATTGTGCCCGATTTATTCTTGGAGAAGCGGATGAGTATAATGCTGTCAATGAGGAATATATAGAGCCTTCTTTGTCTGAAAAGGAACAAGAATTGACAAAATACAATGACAATATCAAGCGTAAGTATCGATTGATTGAGGAATACCTGAAGAAGTTTCCGAATTGTGAGAACAGTGACGTATTGAGAGCCAGACTTCAACAACTGTGTGACAAGAATGTTTCTGTTTCTATATCAAACCGTGTTTATCCCGGGAAAGAGGGACGTGCTACTGTAAAATCATCCAATGTGTTCGATTTTAATCTTCTGTTGGTTAAGGTTCCTGAATCATATGTAAACAAAGGAATCAAAGCTGATGAGGTGCGTAAATATGGTAAGGTAGTGGAGCGCATTCCTGTAAGTTTCAAAGGTTCCGCACCGGAAACTTTTGAAAAGGAGATAATATTTTCTCCACTTAAGAGCGGTATATATGTGTTTGTGCCCTCGTCAACGAGTGAACTTTCGGGGATAATGAAGGGAGTGCAACAAAAGATGAGTTTCGCTACTTTTAATGTTTCATCTTTACAGTATTTTATTTCAAACGAAAAAAGCAAGGGAAATAATAGCAGGATATATGTTACCGACGGTTGGAATCAGAAACCTGTAAAGGGGGCCAAGATAACTCTGACAACATATCGTAACAAAAGCAAATTGAATCTAATTACGAACGGAGAGGGGTATGCGGAATTTCCTTCCGGCGCGTACGAAATGACAGTCCGCTATGGCTCGGATCGTCTTGATAACGGAATTTGGGCAGGCAATTATTACGGTAGTCAAAATCGGGAGCATATCTCTGGCAGGGTGCTTACAGATCTGTCTATTTATCATCCCGGTGATTCATTGGGATTTGTCGGGATAGCTTTCAGAAGTAAAGACCGGGAGATGAGTCCGCTTCCGGATAAAATGATCTCTGTTTATCTTATGGATGCCAATTGGCAAAAGGTAGATTCACTTGAACTTAAGACTGATAAATTCGGAAGAGTGACAGGAAAACTTTTTATCCCGACATCGGGTTTGCTTGGTCAATATTCGGTAAATATGTGCGGTTCTGAGAACGGAAACACTTATGGATCAGCAATGGTGGAAGTTGCCGATTATAAATCACCGACATTCTATATCGCTATGGACGGATCGGAGAATACATATAAAATTGGTGATAAGATCTCCTTGAAAGGTAAGGTGATGACTTATTCGGGTATGCCAGTGGGAAACGCAAAGGTTGCATTTGATGTTTCCTATCAGACTTTGCCTTGGCTTGATTCAGGGGTTAACGCTAATTTCGGAGGAGAGGCGGAAACTGCCGAGGATGGTACATTCTGCATTGATCTGGATACGGAAGGCCTGCGTGATACACAATTTGCATTCGGCTGTTACAGACTGAATATAACAGTTGTCAATCCGGCAGGAGAAACACAAAGTGCTTCTCCGGTCTATTTCTCAATTGGATCGTCATACACAATTTCATCGGATATTCCCAGTAGGGTTTTGGCTTCCGGAGTACAAACTTTCGGGGTGAACGTTAATGATATTGTTGGAACTCCGAAAGAGAAAAAAGTCTATTATAAGATTGAAAACACCAAAGATAATAGTATTGTCAGACAAGGAGAATTTTTATCACCTGTTTTCAGCCTTGATATAGATTCGTTGGCTTCCGGAAGATATAATATTACATTCTCTTTGAACGAGAAGTTCCTGAACAATGTAAATGAGCGAAATTATGTTTCTGAAGTTATAGTATATCGCAATACGGATAAGTGCCCTCCATATCAAACATCTTTATGGGTGCCTGAAAATCAGATTATTGTTCCAGAGGGTGCCCGGGATATAAAAGTTAAGTTTGGAAGTTCTTATGCGGACAGCTGGATTTTTGTTCAGATTGCAGACTGTGATAAGGTGCTTGACAGACGTTGGATTAAGGTAAATGGGGTTAACGATGTCCTGACTGTTCAGTCGCCTTCAGACAATAACAGGATATCCTTGGTTCTGACAGGGGTACATGATTATAATCTGAAGATGGAGACAATCAATATTATTCCACAAATTCAGACAGAAAAAATTGAAATAAAAACGGTTTCTTTCAGAGATGCGTTGACTCCTGGTAT
Source organism: uncultured Muribaculaceae bacterium (assembly GCA_948788915.1). Taxonomy (GTDB): domain Bacteria; phylum Bacteroidota; class Bacteroidia; order Bacteroidales; family Muribaculaceae; genus Lepagella. Next base: position 23,471 of record CAQFOZ010000025.1, read on the forward strand.
GAAAGAAACCTGGAAATTCAATTTTACTTTGAAAGATAATGCTCTGGCTGGTATCCCTGTCTCGGCAGTAATGTCGAATAAGTCACTGAATGCGTTGGCTCCGTTCAGTTGGAGCTTTGATCCTGCATCAGGACTTATGTATGAATCAAAGGGAAATCTACGTCCGTCTTATTTGAACAAAGGAGGTTCCTGGAATATGCAGATTTCTCGTGCTAAATCTCCTGCATTCCGCGCAATAGAATATCCTACATGGAATTTCTATGGGTACGGGAATGATTATGGAACCGGAAGTTTTGTAAAGAATTTAAGAGTTCGTGGAAGTAGCATGACAGGAGGGGTTGTATATGCTTCTGTAGAGCAGAAGACTGCAGTGATGATGTCTGCGGCAAAAGAGCAGGCTATTCCTGGGGAAGGTGGCGATGGTTTAATGAATAAAATTGAATCTGCCGATGAATCAGATATGATTGAAAATAATGGATCGATCGAACAAGAAGTTGTGCTTCGGGAGGTGGAATGCCCGCTGGCATTCTTTATGCCTATGCTTGTTACAGATGCGGAAGGTAATGCTTTAATTGATTTTGAAGTTCCGCAGTTCAATGGTACATGGCAATTCCAGATTATGGGTTATACTCCCGAACTGAAAGGTATGGTCAAGAGTATGTCTGCCATTGCATCCAAACCTGTGATGGCTCAAATGAATGCACCTCGTTTTCTGCGTACCGGAGATGTCGGATCTGTTGGCGCGATGCTTTATAACAATTCGAAAGATACGATTCTGATGAATGGGCGGATTGAGATTTTCAATCCATTGGACGGGAAGATATTTGATACACTCAACTCAAAAGATATGTCTGTAAAACCGGCCGGCTCGACAGAGATATCACTTGATTTTGAAATACCGGCAGATATAAATTACATTGGTATCAGGGTATATGCATATGGCGGTGACTTTACTGATGGCGAACAGACTGTTGTCCCCATATATCCCAGCAGTACGCCTGTACTTGAGTCTCATCCTTTCTACATCTCTCCCGGTCAGAAAGAATTCTCGATGAGTGTTAAAGGAGGTAATAAGAATGCTGGCCTTACACTTGTATACTGTGATAATCCGATATGGGAAGTTGTAAAAGCTTTGCCGTCTTTGATTGAAAATGAGTCGGCAAATGTGCTTGCACAGGTGTATTCTTTTTATGGTAATGCTGTGGCATCCGGGTTGATTAGAAAATATCCGGAGCTAAAAGAAGGTATTAAACTTTTTTCAGATCCTGCAAATAGTGGGGATTCCGCTCTTGTGTCAAATTTGGAGAAAAACCAGGGCATAAAGAATATTTTGCTCAATAACACACCTTGGGTGCAATCAGCTGCAGCCGAATCGTTAAGGATGCAAAGCCTGATTAAATACACGGATCAGGACAAGTGTAAGGCAGAGATAGATGCACAGGTAAAAAAGATTATGTCTTTGCAGAATGCGGATGGCGGCTGGAGCTGGTGTGATGGTATGAAATCGTCGGATTTTGTGACAGCAAGAGTTTTGCTTCATCTTGGCATGCTTGAAAATATGGGATATCTTCCGACTGAGTTGGGCTCGGCTGCAGAAAAAGGTGTTAAGTATGCCGATGCCCAATGGGTTAAGGATTATAAGGAGTATAGAGGAGGAAAATATCCGTATCTGTCAATGATGAACTACCTTTATGTAAGAGCCAATTTCAGTGATGTTCCGAAGTCTGTCGCTTTTTCGGAGATGGAGACAAAGGCGTTAGCTGCAATTAAGAATCAATGGAAGAGTATGGATATTTACGGCAAGGCAACAGCAGCTACTGTGTTACATCGTTATGGATACGACATGGAGCCCCGTTCGATTCTTGAGTCCTTGCGGCAATATGCCAGGGTGTCTAAAGAATCAGGTATGTGGTATGACAACCTGTCGTCCTCAAGGAGTGGCTGGAACAAACTGATTACAACGGCTCAGGTACTTGAAGCATATAATGAGATTTTACCGGATTCCGAAAGCGTAGATCTCCTGCGTCAGTGGCTTCTCGTTTCAAAGCAGACAGAGGATTGGGGACGCAACAGATATATGGCGGAGGTAATTAATGTTTTACTCACCACCGGTACAAAATGGACAATACCTTCATCTCCGGCTGAAATTTTATTGGGAGGCGAGAAGATAGCCGTTCCCAAAGTTGCAAAATTAACCGGAAGCCTTAGTGTGAGTCTGGATAACAACAAGGGTGGAACTCTTGAAATAAGACGTACCGGTGCCGGTCCGGCATGGGGTGGTGTCGTTTCTCAATTTGTAGAACCGATCAAGGATGTGAAAGCAGACAAGTGTTCCGAGTTGTCGATAGACAAACAAATATATGTCATAAACAACGATGTTAATGGGACACTGGCGAGTGTGTCCGACCTTAAGGTGGGAGATAGAGTCAGGATTACATTGACGATAAAATGTAAGAAAGATATCGAATATTTGGCTGTGACAGATAGTCGGTCTGCATGTCTGGAACCTGCAGAGCAGACAAGCGGATATGGTATCAGTGAAGGAGTCTGGATGTATAAAGAGATTCGGAATGATGCTACGAACCTCTTTATCCCATTCTTGGGCAAAGGCACACACGTGATAAGTTATGACTGTTTTGTTGACCGTGAAGGTACCTATGCTTTAGGTATGGCTTCCGCCCAGTCGCAGTACGCACCTGAGATTGCTGCTCATTCGGCAGGATCTGTAATTACTGTCCGGTAAGACTTTTTAATAAATATAAAGTTGGGGCGATTCCGGCAAAAGGAACCGCCCCTTTTCTCTGTTATGTTAATGAGATGTTAGTCCAGACGTGTGAGGAGCCCTTCGCGATTGAGGATGACGTTCGGGAAAATATCGAGGGCTTCTTTGCGGAAGTCCTCGTCGCTTTTGTAGCGGGAAGAGTAGTGTCCGGTAAGAAGGGAGTCAGCACCGGCGTCACGGGCTACCATGGCCGCCTGACGCGCTGTGGAGTGGTAGCGTTTTTTTGCCTCAGCTTCATGACTGTCAAGATAGGTGGTTTCGTGAAACAATAGGTTTACAGGTCCTATCTTTTCGGCAAGATCTGGCATATAGACTGTGTCGCTTATGTGCGCGTATGATAAGGATGGAGAGGGATTGGCGGTTAATATCCTGTTAGGGATCACTGTGCCATCTTCTTTTATGAAATCTTCGCCCGCCTTAATGCGGTTGATCATTGAAAACGGAACGTTATGAAAGTCTACCATATCGCGGACAATATGTCGAGGTTTGCTTTTCTCTTCGAATACATATCCTACAGTGGGAACACGATGTTTCAACGGGATAGTCCTGACACGGTAGGAGTCGGTTTCGAGTATCACGGCTTCTTCCGGACGGATGACGTTAAAATCAAGCTTGAATGGAAGATCGCGTGCGAAAAAACCGAATATCTCTTTTAATATCTTTGCCCCGTCCTCAAATGTATGGATTGTCATTTCACCTCCGGCCCCTCCCAGTCCGAGAGTTGATATCATTCCAGGCAGCCCGAGCACATGGTCTCCGTGAAGATGTGTGAGGAAAACGTGTCTGAGACGGGAAAATTTCAGTCGCTGTCTCTGAAAAGCTAACTGAGCTCCCTCTCCGCAATCTATCATAAACAGATTCCCTCTATAATCTATTACGGTCGAGGAGGGCTGATGACGCATGGTAGGTTTGGCAGAGCCGCAACCTAATGTATGAATTGAGAATGTAGACATTATATCATGTATAAGTTAAGGGATGGAACATTGCGGTTCCATCCCTTATTTGTAAACGTGGAATGTTCTGGTTTTATTATTTTGCTGACTTGATGTTGTATTTTACCATGAGTTCCTTGATTTTCGGAGCCATGTTGTCTACAGCATTGTGATAACCCCAGTCGGAGGGATGGATACCGTCGGCTGTGTTGTCTGTGTCTTCACCGGCATATAGACCTGGATTTAGGAAGTAGACATTAGGGTCGTTTGCCATAACTTTATTGATCATCTCTACTGCAGCGGCCTTTTTGTCAGCTTCAAATTTTCTCTTCTTGAGGTCGAAGTTGCTGTTGCTGCGCTCAAATGTCTGTAGGAATACCAGAGGAGTTGTGGGGTGCTTCTTACGGATGATTTTTACAAAAGGAATAAGACGCTCGCGAATCTCTTCGGCAGACGGGTTTGAGAATGTGTCGAAAATGAACATATCCGCATCTGTGTCAGCGATAACGTCGGCATAGAACGGTTCAAGTTTCTGGAGACCACTGGTGCCGAGGTTTGCAACATTCACACCCAGACGGCGAGACAGCTGTGCAGGCCAAGGCATACCTGTGCGGGAAGAGGCGGCACCGTGGGTGAAGCTGGAGCCTATTGCCACAAGCGGAGATCTTTCAAAGCCTCCTTTATATTCAATCTTGCTTCCTTTCTCCACACCGATTTCAAGTTTCTTAAGATCCATGAAAAGTGGAAGGTAAACCAGACATTCTTTCATGCCTGGGGCAAGGTCCGATACCAGAGTGGTGGCATGTTTGCCGCCAATGTATTTTGCACTGCCGATGCCGGCGAATTTCCACTGACCGTCTTTATCCTTGATGTAAAGGTCAAGACCTTTTGTTGCGTTGGCTGTCTGGTTGACACGGTTGATCGTATCTTTAGTCTCCCATTTAGCTTTGATTACGTTACTGTTGGTCTTGAATTTTACAGCCATTCCGGTAGGGTGGTTGAGGTATACACGGATACGGTCGTTGACTTTGGGATCCATAATTTGCGGATACTTTTCAAGATCAAGACGAGAGAACGGTTTACCACTGGCCTGGGCCTTGTTGACGATGGTCATTTTTGAAGCATCATAATAAGTATACTCCTTTTTATCGGCTGCCTGTAACTGCAAACTTACAGCAAGCAGAAGGAAAAGAAAAAGTTTTTTCATCATTATTTTGGATTATTGATAATAAAAATTCATTACAATGTGTTCCGTTGATTCCTGTAATTTTTCATTGCGAATCATGCGAATACTATTATCTGGGGAAGTTTTCCCTTGTTTGATTTTTACTTCCCAAAATTAGTGTAAAATAAGGTTATTTCAAAATAAAATCCCCTAAAATGAGGATTGTATGGGTACCATTCAATTGTTAATTTCGCAGAAAATTCATTATTAATGATATCAACCGCGCTAATCATACTATTGCCCGGCTTGTCCTCAATCGCTTCACAAGTAGATATTGTGGGAAATGACACTGTGGTATCACAGCTGTCCGATTTAAATGTAATTGCATTGAAACAGGAGTCACAGCTTAAAAACGAGGCTGTGTCGGCTACTCTGTTGGACTCTTCGGCCATAGAACGGCTGAATGCTGTCTCTTTAAAAGGCGTTTCGGATGCTGTTCCCAATTTTTATATGCCGGATTATGGCTCGCGTGTGACATCTTCTATTTATGTAAGGGGTATTGGAGCGCGTATGGATCAGCCTGCTGTCGGACTTAATGTTGATAATGTCTCGCTTCTGAATAAGAATGCTTTCGATTTTGATGTTGCGGATATCGAATCCGTAGAGATGTTGCGTGGCCCGCAGTCGACTCTTTACGGGAGAAACACCATGGGGGGGCTGATCAGCATCCGCACATTGTCACCAATGCGCTGGCAAGGATGGCGGCTAATGGTATCGGCTGCTAATCATAATGACTACAGGACATCTGTCGGATGGTATCATAAATTCAAGGAAAATTTTGCAACGTCGGTTTCTGCCAATTTCTCATACTCAGGAGGATTCTACAAAAATCTTTATAACGGGGCGAAACTTGACAAAGAGAAAAGCGGGGGAGTCAGAATAAGGAGCAACTGGAGAGTTTCAGACAGACTTTATTTTCAGAATGTCCTTGCATCATCGGTTTTGAGACAGGGAGGATATCCGTATGAATATATCGGAACCGGTGAAATAAACTATAATGACACCTGCTTTTATAAAAGATTTTTATTGAATGACGGAATTAGTTTGAATTACCGTGGAGAAGAACTGAATCTGACATCAGTTACCAGTGTGCAGTATCTTGACGATAATTTGACTCTTGATCAGGATTTCAGGCCTTTGCCTTATTTTACCCTGACTCAAAAACAGCAGGATGTGGCTGTAACTGAGGATCTGTTCTCCAAAGGAGAAAAAGCCGATGGACGATATCATTGGATTGCCGGGCTTTTCGGGTTTTATAAACATCTGAATATGCAGGCTCCGGTGTTGTTTAAGGATGAGGGTATAAGAAGCCTTATCGAGTCTCACAGAAATGAGTCCAATCCTTCTTATCCTATATTCTGGGAATCGAGAGAATTTCCTCTCAATAGTGATTTCACAATGCCGGTGTGGGGAATCTCATTATATCATGAATCTAAATTGTCTTTGGGCAGATTCGATTTTACGGCGGGTATCCGTCTGGAATATGAGGAGTCCGGACTTAATTATCATAGCAAGTGCCTTACAGGCTATGATATATGGGATCATTCTGATCCTGAAGATATAAAGCCGTTCCGTAAGGTTAAAATAGACATTGATGAAAGTGGAAATATATCAAGACGATATTTTAACTGGATGCCTAAAATCAATGTCTTATGGCATCTTCCGTCGAATTTTGGCAATGTGTATGTATCCGTTACCAAGGGGTATAAGTCAGGCGGTTTCAATACGCAGATGTTTAGCGACGTGCTTCAGCAGAGACTTATGTATATAATGGGTATCGGCGCTAAATATGATGTTGACAAAATAGTCGGATATCGGCCGGAATACAGTTGGAATTACGAGATAGGTAGTCACCTTTCTTTTCTAGAGGGCAAACTGTGGGGAGATTTGGCTTTGTTTTATATTGATTGCAGGGATCAGCAGCTGACAGTGTTCCCATCGGGAAACACGACAGGACGTATGATGACAAATGCCGGCAAAACAAGAAGTTTAGGCGGTGAGATCTCTTTGAGCTGTGTCCCGACATCCTGGCTTCAGGTTAACGGTAGTCTTGGCTATACGGATGCAAGGTTTGTAAAGTATAATAACGGAATCGAAGATTTCAAAAATAAAAAACTTCCCTACGTTCCCAACACTACGCTGTTTCTTCAGGCTTTGTTCATAAAGCAGTTTAATAATAAAAGAATTAAACGGATATCGCTGGATATTAATTATCGCAATACAGGCAGAATATATTGGAATGAAACCAACAGCAGAAAGCAAAACTCATATTCATTACTGGGAGCCGGAATAACAGCAGATATATCTGATCTTGAAATATCTATATGGGGTAGAAACTTAACTAACAGTAAATTTGATACATTTTATTTCATGTCTATGGGAAATGAATTTGTGCAGAGAGGACGCCCTTGGCAGATAGGAGCCACTCTGAGATTTGCGATTGCCCGATAACAATAATAGAATTTATTAGGCGTTAAGTAAGAAGTTGTTCACATATTAATAATAATATTTTAAATGAAAAAGTCATTACTAATTTGTTCTGCATTTGCAGCGTTGCTTACCACTGCATGCTCGAAAGACAATACAAAATCGGAGTATAGCTATAATATTCCTATTTTAAATTATGTGTCATCAATGGACGGTACCGGAGAACCGGAAATAACCGGTTCTTATTATAATTATAAAATGGACATGGTTGCGTCAACAATGGTTGTGTCCGCAAAAATTGGTACCCCTGGAAGTGGTACCACGCAATTCACAACATCTGACTTGTCATTTCAACCGTTATATTATAATATAGATGGCAGTCTTGTCGAGATAATTAAATCGGAATCTTTTGTTGCCGGCAAAACAGACAGCGGCGATCCTATCAACGATTTTTATTGCGAGTTGACATCTTTGGTCAATACGCCACCTGTGATTCCCGGCCTGCCGGATGTTGTCTTACCCAACATCAAATACACGTACATGCATTATAATATTGGATCGAAATATACAGTGCGTACATTTTGGAATGATTTGACATTCAGTGGATATACAAATACTTCATATCCGGGAGGATCCTTTGAGTCAAAAAATATATTGTATCGCGTAGTGATGAATGTCAAGGATAAAAAAGCTACTGTGATACTGTATAATGCCCAGTTTGCAGAGAATATGCCTGAGCTGACAAATATCGTGTTAAAAGATTTGCCCATAGATTTTAAAAATCAAGGATATGTTATAAAAGCCTCAAATGTAACTCCAGAGATCTATGAGAGTGGAGAGGGAACTCCCAACAATAAATTCATATTCAATAGTTTTGAACTTAATTCGTCAGGTGACCTTACTTCCGCAAACTGTTATTATGAAGTGAATGGAATGTTTAATGGAGAGTTCTCAGGAAGTTATATCACAACTTTAAAGGACCTTCAGGAAGAAGAGGAATAAAACAGAAAGATAAATATAGTATGTAAGACAGTATGGCTGAACTTCGGTTTGAGAAGATCCGTTTTGGACTTGGAATAAGCGGATAACCAAACATACTCAAAATATATATTTCTAAAAAATGATTCCGGTTCACTTCAGTGAACCGGAATCATTTTTGTAAAATTTACTTAAAATAAAAATTGCGCATGATTATACCGTAATGTGCAAAGTATGCCCCAAAAGAATTTGTCATATTTAGAAAAATTAACTACCTTTGCGAATATGTTGTGCCGTTTTAAATGACATAACATAATGAAATCTAATATAAGAAGTTGATTAACTAATTAAACTCTAAAGATATATGACTCAATTGCTGGTGATAGGCAATGGCGCATTGTCGATAACCGCGGTTCTTACCGGTATTGTTTTGGTTTTCGCGGCTCTGTTGATAGCCAAATTGATTTCTCCCCGGTCGTTCTCAGTTCGCAAGGCGGAACCGTATGAGTGCGGTATTCCAACAAGAGGGGAATCCATGATTCAGTTTAAAGCTGGATATTACATCTTTGCAATTTTGTTCCTCGTGTTTGATGTCGAGACCATATTTCTATGGCCTTGGTCTGTTGTCATGAAAGGACTCGGGGTGCAGGGAATCCTTTGTATTGCAATATTTATGTTTGTATTGATCTTAGGCCTTGCATATGCATGGAAGAAAGGAGCGTTGAAATGGGAATAGACAATATCAAAAGCATGAAGCGCGAGGACTTCAAGGACAATGAATATATTGATAAACTTGTAGAAGAGCTTAACGCTTCAGGTGCTAATGTAGTAGTTGGAAAGCTTGACCAGTTGATCGACTGGGGTATCTCAAATTCTTTGTGGCCACTTTGTTTCGGCACAAGTTGTTGTGCAATCGAATTTATGAGTCTCGGCGCTGCACGCTACGACATGGCCCGTTTCGGGTTTGAGGTGGCTCGTAATTCACCGCGTCAGGCAGACTATATCATGGTTCAGGGAACAATTGTGCATCGTATGGCTCCGGCAATGCGTCGTTTGTACGAGCAGTTGGCCGAACCTAAATATGTAATAGCTTGCGGCGGTTGTGCTGTTTCAGGAGGACCTTTCAAGAATTCATATTGTGTTGTTCCGGGCGTGGACAAAATTCTTCCGGTGGATGTGTATATTCCCGGATGCCCTCCCCGTCCAGAAGCAATGTTCTACGGACTGATGCAGCTGCAACGCAAAATTAAAGTGCAGAAATTCTTTGGCGGTGTTAACCGTAAAGAGAAAATCGAAGAGTTTTTTGCTGCTCATCCCGAAGAGAGAGGAGAGATTGGATAATAAATCACCAATATTTGAAGAAATAGTTAATAATGAGTGATATTAAGACTATAATTGGCAAAGTTTGTCCCTCGGCTACATTTGAAGAATCCGATGGCTTGTTGATTAATGTGCCCGAAAAGGACTGGCATGCATTGGCTGCGCATCTGAAGGATGACAAGGATCTTGATTTCGATGTCCTTACCGCTGTGGTAGGTATGGATTGGAAAGAGACTATAGGTGTGATTTATTATCTTACATCCACTTCTCATGATTGGGATGTGATTTCCGTAAAGGTTGTATGCGAAGATCGGGACAATGCTTATATACATACAGTCAGTGATCTGTGGAAAGTAGCTGATTTCCAAGAACGAGAGGTGTACGATATGTTTGGAATCAAATTTATCAACCATCCCGATATGCGACGTTTCTTCCTTCGCAATGATTGGGTTGGCCACCCTCTTAGGAAAGATTATGACGCGAATCCCGAATTGAATCCCATCCGTCTTGATGATGAGGTAAATGAGGATGATTCGCGCATTTTTACGTTGGATGAAAATGGCAAAGTTGTTGAAAATCCCACAAAGGTTTTTAATGAAGATGATTATGTGGTAAACATCGGTCCCCAGCATCCTTCAACACACGGTGTGATGCGATTCCGGACCGCCCTTGACGGAGAGGTAATCAAAAAGGTAGATATTACATCCGGATATATTCACAGAGGAATTGAGAAGCTTACAGAAGGGCTGACCTATCCGCAAATACTTCATTTTACGGACAGAATGGACTATATGTCCGCACACCAGAACCGTCATTGCCTGTGTATGTGTATTGAGAAGGCTCTTGGAATCGAAGTCCCGCGCCGTGCACAGGTGATTCGTACAATGATGGATGAATTGATGAGAATCTCTTCCCATCTTCTTTCATTCGGTTGTACGGCTATGGATCTTGGTGCTACAACTGCATTCTTTTATGGTTTCCGTGAACGGGAACTTGTGCTTGATATATTTGAAAAGACATGCGGGGCGCGAATGTCAATGAACTATAATGTAATTGGCGGTGTAATTGCTGATCTTCATTCCGATTTTGTAAAGGATGTTAAGCACCTTATCTCAATTATGCCCGATCGTCTTAAGGAATACCACAAGTTGTTCTCCGGTAATCTGATTGCAAAGAATCGTATGAAAGGGGTAGGTATCCTTACAAAAGAAAATGCGATTAATTATGCTGTGACAGGTCCGAGCGGACGTGGTTCAAACTGGAGTTGTGACTGCCGGAAGAAACATCCCTATGCAGTGTATGATGAAGTAGAATTTGACGAGGTTCTTGAGACAGGTTGCGATTCTTATTCTCGCTATATGGTGAGAATGAAAGAGATAGAGCAGAGTTGCCGCATTCTTGAACAACTTGTTGACAAAATACCGGAGGGTGATATTCGTGCACAAGTGCCTAAAATCATAAAATTGCCTGCCGGAAGATGGTACCAGCAGGTTGAGGCAAGTCGCGGCACATTCGGTGTTTATATCGAATCGACAGGTGAGAAAACACCTTATCGTGTGCATTTCCAAAGTCCCTGCTTCAATCTGGTGGGCGTAATGGATCTCTGTTGTACAGGATTCATGATTGCTGACCTGATTACAATTGGTGCAGCTCTTGATTTCGTGATTCCTGATATCGACAGATAAGATTTTAATAATTGAAACAACAATAATCCGAACATAGATAGACATTATGTTTAATTTTGGAAACTGGACATCAGCATTCAACGAACTCCTTCTCGGTGTGATGCCGCAGTGGGCTGCAACAGTGATTGAATGTGTGTTAATAGGCGTGCTTGTGCTTTTGGCTTATACAGTGCTGGCTCTGTTCTATATTCTTTATGAACGAAAGCTTTGTGCTTGGTTCCAATGCCGTCTCGGTCCTATGCGTGTAGGTAAATGGGGTTTGCTTCAGGTTTTTGCCGACATGTTCAAGATCTTGATCAAGGAACTTATTTGCCTGAAAGGGACAGACCGCTTCCTTTTTAAGCTTGCCCCTTACATCATCATCACTTCTTCTGTGACGATGCTCGCGTGTTTGCCGTGGGGTAACGGACTTCAGATAATAGATTGGAACATAGGAATATTCTTTATTCTCGCAGTCTCTTCAGTCGGAGTCCTGGGTATATTGCTTGCAGGATGGTCATCAAACAATAAGTATACGTTAATCGGTGCGATGCGAAGTGGTGCGCAGATGATCAGTTATGAACTGTCATTAGGACTGTCTCTTATTACCATCTGTGTTTTGGCCGGCACAATGAATATCAGTGAGCTTGTAGCGGCTCAGGATAATGCCTGGTTTATCTTTAGCGGACACATTCCGGCTATAATCGCGTTTATTATATACGTAATTGCCGCGACTGCGGAAACAAACAGAGGACCGTTCGATCTTCCCGAAGCCGAACATGAGCTTACTGCCGGTTATCACACAGAGTATTCAGGTATTCATTTCGGATTCTTCTATCTCGCAGAATATTTGAACCTCTTTATTGTTTCGGGAATTGCAAGTCTTATGTTCCTTGGAGGATGGATGCCTTTGCATATCCCCGGATGGGACGGGTTTAATGAAGTAATGAACTACATTCCTTCCATAGTATGGTTTATTGGAAAGGCATTCTTTATTTCGTTCGTCATTATCTGGTTCAAATGGACATTCCCCCGTGTGAGAATAGACCAGATGCTTGCTTTCGAATGGAAATATCTGATGCCGTTCTCTTTGGCAAATCTTGTTCTGATGGCAGTATGTGTCGCTCTAGGATGGCACTTCTAATATAAAATTTAACTCTACAGAATATTCTAACGCAATAACAACACAATAAGATATGAGCGCAAATTACGGAATAGTGACTCAGGTAATCGGTCCTGTGATTGACGTATCGTTTGAAGGCGGAAAGGATAATATCCCTCCAATATATACTGCCCTCAAAGTAGAACGCGACAACGGCGAGGAACTTATCCTTGAAGTTGAGCAGCACATCGGTGAAGATACTGTTAGATGTGTGGCCATGGAAAGTACCGATGGTGTTCGCAGAGGTGTAAAGGTTATGAATCTTGATCGCCCTATTGCCGTGCCCACGGGAAATCAGATTAAGGGTCGTCTGCTCAATGTGATTGGAGAGCCGATTGATATGCTCGGGGAAATTAACCGTGACAATTTGCGCCCGATACATCAGCCGGCTCCGGGTTTTGATGATCTCGCAATATCACAAGAAATCTTGTATACCGGTATTAAGGTAATAGACTTGCTTGAACCTTACTCAAAGGGTGGTAAAATTGGTCTGTTCGGTGGTGCCGGTGTGGGAAAAACTGTGTTGATTATGGAGCTTATCAATAATATTGCCAAAGGGCACGACGGTTATTCCGTGTTCACAGGTGTTGGTGAGCGTACTCGTGAAGGTAATGACTTGCTCCGCGAGATGATTGAGAGCGGTGTAATCAAATATGGTAAAAAATTTGAAGAAGGTCTTGAGAAAGGGGAATGGAACCTTGATGCTGTCGATCCCGAATCTCTGGCAAAGTCTCAATCAACTCTTGTGTTTGGTCAGATGAATGAACCACCGGGTGCTCGTCTTCGTGTGGCTTTGTCTGGTCTTACCGTTGCGGAGCAGTTCCGCGATAACGATGGCGGAGGAAAAGAGGTATTGCTCTTTATTGACAATATATTCCGATTCACTCAGGCTGGTTCTGAGGTTTCAGCTTTGCTTGGCCGAATGCCCTCAGCTGTGGGATACCAGCCAACTCTTTCTTCAGAGATGGGTGCCCTTCAGGAACGAATTACATCAACCAAGCAAGGTAGCATTACTTCTGTGCAGGCTATTTATGTGCCGGCTGACGACTTGACTGACCCCGCTCCAGCCACAACCTTCAGCTTCCTTGATGCGACAACCGTATTGAGTCGAAAGATTGCAGAGTTAGGTATATACCCGGCTGTGGATCCGTTGGATTCAACATCACGAAT
>CAQFOZ010000026.1 GCA_948788915.1 uncultured Muribaculaceae bacterium
GGGGCTATACCATCATGAATGAATAGTGTCAATAAGGAATAGCTGAGTAGTTACATTGCTTTGTGTGATTGTTAAAAAATCATATATACTTATAACAACAGCCGCTGTGAATCTACCATGGTAATTTAAGTTTTTTTTCATTTTATATAAATTTTTAAATAATTATGTGTTTCGTGTGTGGCGATTAACAATTTTTATGATTGCAAACAAAAAAAAGAGGTAAAAATGGAATGCAGATAATGTAATATTCTTTGATAATGATTAATTTTGCAAGAATGCTTGTCAGGAAGTTGAAAAGATGGAATTTTTTTGTGCGACGCAAATCGCATCTCACCCTCTTTGTAGTGGGAGGGGCATCCATTTTGTTGCTTTTTTTTAATGAAGATACGTCGATGAAACTTAATCTCCAGTATCAGGACGAGATCAAGCGTTTGAAGAAGGAGATACGGCAATGTAATGATTCTGCTGAATGGTACAGAAGCCGGAGAGAGGCATTGTATATTGGCACGGAGGAACTCGAGCATGTGGTCAGGGAACAGTATCACATGCAGCGACCGTCGGAAGATATTTATTTATTAGGAGAGGGAAATAGATGAGTAAATATAATGGTTTGACAGCAGATAAACTTTCTCGAAAACGAAAGGTTGTCGAGATTATCGCTGTGGCAGGTCTCGTATTAATTGCCGTTGGTCTGGTTGTCCCGTTCGGGTCTATCGAAAATGCGGGACTTGCATTTGCAATGCGCATAATTTATGCCATAGGGGCACTGATGTATACCGGGGCACGTATGGTAAATGTAAATTCAAAGGATGATTCGATGCGGTTGCGAAAGCTACGCAGGATGGAGATGTGGGCAGGTTTCTGTTTTATAGCGGGAGGAGTGATGTGGTTTTATAATGCCCATAGATTGTCGTTTGTGCCGTTTTCTCTGCCAGTAATGCGAGATACAGTCGCTTTTTCTATGGCAGGTGCTGTTATTCAGGTTGTAGCATCCTGGATGATTGCTTCCAGAATGAAGAAAGAGGCGGAAAGCAAATAGAAATCTAAGAAATATGAAAATTCTGACAGTAGATATCGGCAATACATGCATTAAAGGAAGCATATTTGAAGATTCCAGAGTGCTTGACAGCTGTCTGTTGGAGGAGAGGGATGCGGAGCTGTTGCGTCCCTTGATAGATAAATATGAGCCGGATGGAGCAATATATTGCTGTGTTGGCGGTAACGCTGAAGATTTTGTAGGAGACCTGGAGAGAATATGTGGCAGACATGTGATGTGTTTTTCGCATTTAAGCAGATTGCCTATTAGGGTCAATTATAAATCTTTCAGTACATTGGGACTTGATAGGATAGCAGCTGCTGTCGGAGCGTTATCGAATTGCAGGAATGCGTTGGTGGTTGATGCCGGGACAGCAGTCACATTGGATCTTGTTACGGAAGGAGAATTCCGCGGGGGAAATATCTCACCCGGACTTAGATTGAGATTACGTTCGTTGAACCATTATACTTCCAGACTTCCGCTTGTTAATCCCAACGGAGTTACACCCAGACTCGGTTTCGATACGGAAACAGCGATTAGATCCGGAGTAGTCAACGGCATTGTATCTGAAATTGTCTCTACGTTCAGAGATGCATCAGAAAATGTTGACGCTCTTGAGCTGTTGCTTACAGGCGGGGATGCGGATTTCTTTGCTCCTCTTCTTGAACAGGAGGGCCTTAAACCTCAGACAGACCATTCTCTTGTGGGGATGGGTCTCGAACAGATATATCTTTTGAATATAAGATGACAATTATAACTTATGAAAATTATAAATTCGAACTATGAATAAAAGTAAGATAACTATCCTCATGACGCTTCTGCTTGCCTCGCTAACGGCAACTGCGGATGTGAACACGCCATACTCCATGTATGGCTATGGAATCATCGGAGACAGGGCAACATCGATGCAAAGACAGATGGGAGGTGTGGGCTATGCGATGAATTCAGGAAGACAGATTAATGTGATGAATCCGGCTTCTTATGCGGCTATCGATTCCCTGACATTCCTGTTTGATCTTGGCGCAGACCTCTCTTTTCTGTGGAGCAAGGAAGGGGCGAACAGCAACAAAACTACAGGCGGAGGTGTGGATTATGTTACTATGCAGTTCCCGATAGCAAAATTTATGGGAGGCTCAATCGGTCTTGTCCCTTATTCCCAGGTAGGATATGCATTTGGTAATGAGATTGCCCACGGAACGTTGGAGAATAATGGTTCCGGAGGTATCAACCAACTGTATTTCGGTTTGAGCGGTAAAGTCGGAGGCTTTTCTTTGGGTGCAAACGTCAGTTATGATTTCGGTAACATTATTAACGATGTTTTCACTACAGCGCAGGGTACATCAAATCAGGCAAAGTTTGAACATGTGATGGAGATCCGAGACTGGAACATCAACATAGGAGCCCAATACACATTAAAATGGAACCGCTTCAATAAGATGGTGGCCGGCATAACATATTCTCCGAAAAAAACTCTTCATGGAAAATCATGGGTTACAAAGCAGGAGATGTCTAATGACGCGCTTCCGGACACGGTGGGTTTCTCACATCTGAAGAATAAATATTATACGCCTAATACAGTCGGAGCCGGTCTCAGCTATACATATGAGAAGAATTATCGTATTATGGTAGAGGCGGACTTTACATGGCAGCAATGGAGCAATGCGAAATATTCCGCTCTTTACGGACCGGAAGATATCGCCAATCATAAGCCTGGAGAAGTTCTACAGCCTGCACAGAATTTTTTTGACAGAACGAAGTATGCAGTCGGGGCAGAATTTATTCCAAAACTGAGAGGTAATTATGGTCAGCGTGTTACTTATCGTCTTGGAGGATATTACTCCAATGATTACCTGAATATAAACGGCAATAAGGTTAAGGAGTATGGTGTCAGCTTTGGAGCCGGATTCCCGACACCGGAAGGCAAGACAATTGTCAATCTGGGTTTTGAATGGAAGCATCGTCAGGCAACTCCTATGGCGTTGATTAAGGAGAATTATCTTAATATCACGTTGGGTGTGAACTTCAATGAGGTTTGGTTCTGGAAACGTAAAATCAGATAATCAGGAGTTGTCAGGGAATTATAACCAAAGCCGGATGATCTGTTATCGGAATATGCGTGTATTGCCAGCATTGGCATTAGTGCTGATGTCGTTTATCGCATGTCGTGAAGAGAGGAAAGTGGATGTGGCCTCGTCGCTGAATCCAAAGACTATGGCAACAATGACCACAAAGAATATTTCTACACTGATATCTGACTCCGGAGTAATACAGTATAAAATAGTGGCTCCTTTATGGAGTGTTTTTGAGGAGGCCGACACTCCATACTGGGTGTTTCCCAGGGGACTTTATCTCCAGAAATATGATCCGTATTTTCATGTCGTTGCTACCGTTGCCGCTGATTCTGCAATTTATTATAAAGAACAGAGATTGTGGCGACTTGAGGGGAATGTGGAAATGACAAAGGTGCCAAAAGATTTGTTCCTGTCTGAGCGTGTCTTTTGGAATGAGCGTAAGCATATAATATACAGCGATACGTTCATGCATATTGAAAATGCAACACATGTGATTGAGGGAACCGGTTTTGAAAGCAACGAAAAGCTGACACAGTACAGAATCCTCAATCCTGAAGGTATATTTCCGATTAACAAGGATGATATCAGGTAAAAATACAGTTTTTAAATTACTGGCTTAATAATATGCTTTCACTTGGCTTAGCTTTGATAATAGTTGTAATCGCTATTATGTTTTCCGCACTTTTTTCAGGGAGTGAGATTGCTTTCGTGCAGTCAAGCAAAGTAAGAATGGAGATAGATGCCACACGTGGAGGAATTGTAGATAAGATTATCAAAGGGTTCTCTCAAAATGAGGATATGTTCATATCCACACTTCTGGTTGGCAACAATGTGGTTCTTGTGGTTTACGGAATTGCTCTGTCGGCGTTGATAAATCCGTGGCTAGAGACATTGTTTGACAGTAATGAGGCTCTGGTGTTGATAAGTAATACTTTGTTTTCTACGGGTGTCATACTTCTTTTAGGCGAGTTTATTCCGAAGACAACATTCCGGATCAATCCCAATTTGTCAATGCGGATTTTTGCGTTGCCACTGTATCTAATTTATCTTGTGCTTTACCCGATTTCATGGTTTGTTTCAATTATATCCAAAGGTTTGATGAAACTTTTCGGAATAACTTCCGAAGAGGAGACCAAAACGAGGCTTACTATGGATGAGCTTGACGATTATATACAACAGAGTATCGATGAGCGCAGAGAGGATGAGACTGTGGAGAACGAAGTCAAGATTTTTAGAAAGGCCATAGATTTTAAAGACACAGGGATATCCGAGTGCATGATTCCAAGAAACGAGATTGTGGCGGTGCCTCTTGTCGGAACCACGCGGGAAGAACTGGTAAAGGTGTTTCAGACCACAGGGCTTTCCAAGGTGGTGGTTTATCGTGACGATATTGATGATGTGGCCGGTTATATTCACATTTCGGAGCTTTTCAATCAGACGGTAGACTGGAGACGCAAACTGAAGCCTGTAATTTTCACTCCGGAGACCATGTTGGCTAACAATATGATGCGACGTATGATGAATGAAAAACGGACTCTTGCCATGGTGGTGGATGAGTTCGGGGGCATTGCCGGTCTTGTAACTTTGGAGGATATTGTGGAAGAGATATTCGGTGAGATTGAAGATGAACATGATGTGAACCGGATAGTTGCAAAGAAGTTGGGAGAAAATGTTTACGAATTTTCCGGACGTATGGAAATCTCTGCCATTAATGAGGAATATGGTCTTGACATAAAGGAAGATGAAGGCTATCATACCCTTTCCGGTTATATTCTGGATAATTTGCAGGCATTTCCTGTTCAAGGTGATAAGTTCGATATAGGCAATTTGAGTTTTTATATAGAGAAAATGACGGCTTCACGTATTGAGCTGGTGCGTGTTTCGCATGCTGAAGAATCAAAAATTTAGCATATCTATACGACTTGGGACAAGTCGTATCCCCAAAACCTGGAATATCCTCATTGCTTTTTATTGGGGTAATATACTTTTCTTACAGAAAAGTATAGATTGTAATAACGGTTGCGCAAATAATTGAACTGATTACAATCCCGCGTGTGGCCTTACCGCTCAACTTCAATCTGTATATTCCGAAATATACGATACTGATCATTAAAGTGTATACTGCATACCATAACACTTGTGCGAGACCCAAGCCAGCGAATCCCATATGCCTGAACAGAATTATATTCAGAAAGACGCCGATTGCAGCGTCGATGCTTTCAGTGAGTAGAAACGTTTTTCCATCGCCACGAGCGATGATTGTGAAAGCCATGCAAGATGATATTGTGCGTAAGATTATCGCTCCGGCGGCTATAGTGATAAAGGGTAGGATTATCAGGAAGTCAGATGTATATAGTATCTTCACAATCAAACTCCTTGCAATTATGAAGACTATTATCATTGGTGTGAAGATCTTCAACAACAGACCTATTTCGTGGCTTACAAAAATACTTGTACGATGATTTGAATGGCTGTTTGCCGACATCCTGGGATAAAACTCCATGCCTACAGCACTAAAGATGATGGATGCATAACGCACGACAAGTGTATTGCCGGCTTGATAAAAGCCGACAGTTGCAGTAGAACTTTCGCGATTGAGCCATGATAGAAAAATCATATGTGCGAGATTTGTGGCGAAGGTTGCAAGAGCTATGTATCCTCCTAATTTCACCATAGATGAAGATTCTTTCAGTTCGTGTGAGCTTACGATTCGTGTAGAGATTCTTCGGTCACGGTTAAACCACAATGCGGCTGCGACGGACACGCCATAGGCTATAAAAGAAAGGGGTATGCTCATAGACTCGTCTACCCATCTGAAAAGCGGTATGGAAATGGCAAGTCCGACAAAAGACCCTAAAGTTGTGCTGCGTGCTATATGTCTGAACCGGTCTGTGCCTTGCATAATTGCCATCTCTCCATCCGAGAGCGATTGCAAAAGTATCATGCCCGAAACAATCATGAATTGCCACCAATGTGAATATGTGCCGAAGAACCAAAGGGACAGTATAGGCGAGAAAAAGCTTAACAGCAAAGCTCCGACAACTCCGGACAATAAAGCCCAGCTTCGAATATGTGCCGATATTTCAGAGAGCTTACCTAAAGAACTGCGTTTTTTTGCTACTTCTCTGACACCGCTCTGCCGGATTCCGAGACCAGTCAGTATTGATATGGTGTCTATTGCATTGGCAAAAATCCCAAAAAGTCCTATTCCCGTCGCCCCGAGCCAAAGGGCTACAATTTTTGTCTTGATTATCGTGCAGATAATTTTTATCGCCTCCGCACCGGAGAAGATTCCTATGACTTTAAGTATCCTTGAGTTAAGTTGATTACTCACTTCGACGGCTCAATATGTGTTATATCTTCTTAATTATTGCTCTTCCGATAAGTTGTGCGTGCCTCCATATCGTGTGTGTCAGTCCGTAATGACCGGCCATTATGCGATACCTTTCACGGAGTGATTTTATTTTGTTATTGTCTGTAAGGCCGTCTGACAAGTAGTTGATTGTAATGCATCCAAGATTGTGGCAACGGGAGATGTTTGCGTTTTTTATACATTTGATACACCAGTCGTAGTCTGCAGAGAACCGGTACTGAGTGTCATAGAGCGGGGCGAGTTCCCGTTTTACCATAAATGCCTGGTGACAAATCAGCATCCCCTGTGCAAAAGAATGTTTTGTCAGTATTTTAGGGACAGAATAATGCCGTGGCCCCAAAGGTTTGCGTGTGCTGTCTACAATTATGGTATCACCATAGATGATATCACAGTCTTGTAAGGCTTTTGCCGCATATAGGGAAAGAGTCTCGGGGGAATGGAAAGAGTCGCCTGCATTTAGAAAGATGACATATTCCCCTTTTGCCATTTTAAGCCCCTTGTTCATTGCATCGTAGAGTCCTTTGTCCGGTTCGCTCAGAATACGGGTTTTATCTCCGCTGCGGGCTACTGCGAGAGTATTGTCACGGGATGCACCGTCAACGATTATATGTTCAAAATTATGGAAATTCTGCTCATATATGGAATCCATAGTGGCAGGAAGATTTTTCTCTGCATTAAATGTAATTGTAATAATAGAGATAAGTGGAGCATTCATATGAGCAAATTTAACAAAAAATCTAATAATAATTTGGGAGAATAAAGAAAATGGGGTAAATTTGCGTTGCACTTGCTAAAAAAGAGATTTCAGTGAGTGCAGAATAAAGAAGATAAATTACTAATTAATAAAAATTACTATGGCTTACGTAATTACAGACAGATGTATCGCATGCGGAACATGTCAACCAGTTTGCCCGGTAGAGGCTATCTCAGAGGGCGATATCTATCACATCGATCCGGATACATGCATCAGCTGCGGCAGCTGCGCATCCGTATGTCCCAACGATGCAATCGAAGAGGGCTAAAATTTGCGTTATCCGCATTAACAAAAACAGTTGGCTGCCCGTTATTATGAATGGGTAGCCATTGTTTTTTGATTCGTAAAGTCGTGCTAAGAAAAAGAGACTCCTACAGGAAACGGAAAATAAGAAAATACTAATGTTAAAGATTAAGATTATAAACAAGAGCCATCATCCATTGCCGGATTATGGTACATCTGAGGCGGCCGGGATGGATGTCCGGGCCTATTTGCCGGATGGACCGGTAACACTTCGTCCGATGCAGAGGGCGTTGATACCTACAGGACTTTATATGCAGCTCCCGTCCGGTTATGAATGCCAGATCAGGCCGCGTTCCGGTCTTGCTCTCAAGAAAGGTCTTGCAGTGCTGAATTCTCCGGGTACAATAGATGCTGATTACAGGGGTGAAATCGGTATTATACTTATTAATTTAGGTGAATATGACTTTGTTGTAAATGACGGAGAAAGAATAGCACAGATGGTTGTCAAAGAATACACGAAAGTAGAATGGGAACCGGTAGACAGGCTTGATCGTACCGAACGCGAGGATGGTGGATTTGGTCATACCGGAACTGCATGATATAAAAAATATTAAAGAAGAGTTGATAGTAAACAGGAAATATTGGTTGTTGACATTGCCGGGTATTCTTTTGATCGCCCTGTGTGCATTTGCATCCGAGAAAAAAACATATAGGGACAGTATCAGACAGAAGGCGAGGTATTATTACATGGAGGGAGTGCGTTCTCAGATCGACGGAAATCCGTCGGGCGCATATTCTTACTTTAAGCATTCCCTTGCCATAGATCCCGGTTACGAGGAGGCAGCCTCGGCAATTGGCGGCATGCGGTTGGGATCTTCGCTTGATACACTTCAGACACCTCCAGAGCAGGCCCGGTCACTTGAAATGATGCGCCCGTTTGTTGACAGATATCCGGAAGATTATGATGAATCCATGTTATATGCATATTTTGCATATGCTACGGGAAATCAAGGAGAAGCAATAAGAGTTTTTTCAAGAACAGATTCATTGTGTCCGGAGCGTACATCCACTCTTGTGAATCTTGCAAAAGCATATATGGCTGACGGTCAGATTGACAGTGCTATAAATGCGCTTAACCGTTATGAGGCTATAGAAGGACATGATCCCAATCTTACAATTCAGAAAGTCAGCTATCAGTTTGCAAAACGGGATACGGTGGCTGCTATAAGAGAGGCGACAAATCTTGTTAATTCGCGCCCGTCAGATCCATATTATCTTATTTTAAAAGGAAATATATTTGATATGATCAACCGTCGGGATTCCGCATTCTGTTATTATAGTCTTGCAGAAAAACTGAATCCTGAGAATGGTGGGGCAAAACTCGCTCTTGCAGATTATTATCGTAATATGGGTGATACTGTTCTGTATGATGAGAAAACTTATCAGGCTTTGATGTCGGAGGATTTTAATCTTGATCAAAAAGTCGGATTGCTTGGAGAATATCTTCAGAAACTGCTTAACGACAGTAGCGATACGTCCAGAGGCGATCTCCTTTTCGAGACTCTTCGTGCCCAGTATCCCCATGATGCACAAGTGTTGGATCTGTCAGCAAGATATTCTGCGGCAAAAGGGAAATTCGGGGAGGCGATTGAAGAAATAGGTTATGCGATATCTCAGTCTCCTTCGGATGAAAAGTTTCGCGGGCAGTTGATGTCATATATGATTGCTGATGGTCGATATCGGGATGCAATGGCAGAGTATTCGGAGGTAAAGAAATTCAATAAGACACCCATGCGCAGCCTGACTTTGTTATATGCCAATGCGGCACAGCTTGAAAAGGATTATGCGGAGGCAATATCTGGATACGCGGATATTGTACATGAAATTGCAGGGAGTCTTCCTATAGATACGGTTTTCAGTTTAAAACAGCTGCCATCTTCTGTCAACTATGATGATATGCTAAGGTTGTCTCAGCTTTACACCAATATAGGTGACAATTATTATTTTTCGAAAAATTATGACAAGGCTTTTTCAGCATATGATAATGCTTTGCTTCTTGATCCCGGGAATGCAATGGCTTTGAATAATTATGCATATTTTCTGACATGTTTGGGAAAAGAACCCGAGAAAGCCAGGGAGATGAGCGAGAAAAGTCTGGATGGTGAGAATGCGGAGAATCCGACATTCCTTGATACTTATGCCTGGATCCTTTATAAATCCGGAAATTATGAAGACGCACGAAAATATGCGGAATCTGCAATCAGTTTTTCGTCGGGCATGGAGGATGCCGGTAATGAGGAGCTATATATGCATTATGGAGAAATACTTATGGCATTAGGTGAGAAGAAAAAGGCATTGGATGCATTTGAGACGTGTTTAAGACTATCTCCGGATAATAATGAGATAAAAGATAAAATAAGAAGACTAAAACATGAAATAAAATAGGATGAAATCTACTGTATCTTTCTTTCGATTAATTATTTTAGTATCAGGACTTCTGTTGTTTATGCCTATTGGAGTTCTTGCGGATGTCACTGATGAATCCGGTTCATTAAAATTGTCGGAGCTTTCTCCTAAAGAAGACATGCTTAATGCGGTATTGCCGGGATATACTTCCTGGAAGACAGCAGAATTGTCAGGGAAATTGCGTCTTGAGTCGCTTCCGATATCTCCGACTGTAAAGATATATATGCGTAAGGATTCTCTGATATCCATTACTGTAAGAGCTTCATTCTTAGGAGAGGTGGGCCGTATTCAGCTGACTCGGGACAGCTTGCTTGCTATCAATAGGATGAAACATGTTTATTGTCAGGAATCTTTGGGAGATATAAAATATGAATATCCGAAGTTTATCGGGGACATTCAGGCTTTTCTGTTGGGAAGGGTTGTTGTGTTCAAAAGCGGACAGTTGTCTGAGAAGAATGCGGATTTTGTGGATATTAACGTAGCGGAAACCGATTCTGTCGTGATGGAGGATAAGAGCTGGACACTTACGTTTCCTAAAAACAGAACAGAGTATGACGAGTTTGGTTATGAATATCTTGTGAATGGAACAGGCAGAATGTCCAATATCTGTGCGGAACTTCAGCCGCTTGATGTTAAACTGAGGATAGAATTCAATTATCCGGATTCCCGGACGGACATGACTGTAATGTATATGAAGGAGGAAGAACTTAGATTTATGGTTAATCTTCTTTTCGATGCCCCTCGTTGGGACGCGTCTGCACCGGCTCCCGTGAAGATAAACAATAAATATCGTCAGGTCTCAATTTCCCAGTTTATGAAGAGTTTCTAACGTTATAAATTTAAACGGTTTCTAAGAAGTAGCTTTTAAATAACTTCTTAATCTAAACAGTTTTTAAATGCGCCTCATTGTATATATATTATTAATTTTTCTTTCTCTACCGGTGGAAAGCTATGCCCTGAAGTCAGGGAATTCAGGAACCAAAACGCGGACAACAAAAACTGTAAAAACAACAAAAAAGAAGACTTCTGGTAAATCGATTTACGGTCGATCTGCCGCAGGCAGGAAGCCTTCCGGGAGGTCTACGACAAAAAAGGAAACAGCGGCAGAGGCAAAGAGAAGAGAGAAGGAGACGCAACAGGAGATAGCGCGTACAAAGAAGCAGATTCAAGAGAATGAAGCCAAGGTGAAGAAAAACCTCAATGAGTTAGGACGAATACAGTCTGACATTATCGCGGGCGAGAAAGTTGTGAGCAGAACTTCCGCTGAGGTTTCAATGCTCGATGCAAGAATAACTACACTCGAAACGGAAATTAAAGCGAACGAGGCTGAACTTTCTAAAATGCGTGCGGAATATCTTAAATCACTAAAAAAGGTTAGAGCCAGAAAGAATTCGATGTCCGATATAGCTTTCATATTTGGAGCTGACAATTTCAGACAAGCCCTTCAGCGCATGCGTTATCTGCGCCAGATTTCAGAATGGAGACAAAAGCGTTCAAAAGAGATTGCCGGAAAGGTTGAGGTTCTCAATAAGGATAAAGAAGAACTTGCAATGAACAGGGAGGTTAAAGACAAAACCCTACAGACGCAGATGGCCGCACAGCAGAAACTGCAGACAAAGTATGCCAGACAGGACGCTGTTGTTGCAACGTTAAAGCAGAACGGGAAAGCATTAAAAACACATCTTTCAAAGAAACAGGCGGAGGCCAATGCGTTGAAAGGGCGCATAGCATCCCTTATTGCAGAGGAAAACCGAAAGGCTGAACAGGAAAGGAGAGCGAAAGAAGAGGCGGAAAAACGTGCAGCACAGAAGCGTGAACAAGAAAATCTGGCAGAAACCGCTGACAAGAATAAAGCGCAAGGAAGTAAGAAGGAAGATAATAATTCCTCAAAGAAAGATTATGCGGATGCCCGCAACAGAAAGCCTCGCACAGGTTCTGCCAAGGGTAAGGATAAAATCTCAAATAATGGCAAGACATCTGTTGGAGGCAATGAGAAAAAATTGACTGCTTCCGGAGGAGGAGCGTCCAAACCGGCGGGATCCGGTTTTGCGGGCATGAGGGGCTCTTTGCCAAAGCCGGTTAACGGCGCGTTTAGAATTACCAGCAAGTTTGGAAAACACGCGCTTCCGGATTTGCCGGATGTGGTTTATGATAATCCCGGAATTGATGCCGAAACAGCTGCCGGGGCAAGCGCAATTGCAGTGTATGGAGGGAAAGTATCCGGAGTGTATATGATTCCGGGTTTCTCCACAGTGGTGATTGTAAATCACGGCAGCTATTATACTGTTTATGGAAATATAGCCTCGTCCAATGTCAGAGTGGGAGATCAGGTAAAACAGGGCGCGACACTCGGTTCTCTTGCTGCAGATGAGGATAATCCAGGTCATTCTTCAATCCATTTTGAGGTCTGGCATAATCGCGACAAGTTAAATCCTGAGGCATGGATACGATGAAGGATAGAAATATTGAGATTGTCCGTTATTGTGATGATTTAAAAGGGGAGTGGGATAAGTTTGTGTCTTCTTCCAGAAACTCTTCATTTATTTTTATGCGTGACTACATGGATTATCATGCCGACCGCTTCCGTGATTGTTCCTGGGTTATACGAAAGAAGGGGAGTATAAAGGCTCTGCTGCCTGCAAATATTACTGACGATGGCGTCCTTCATTCTCATCAGGGACTGACGTATGGAGGATGGATTTTGCCTATGTCCCATGTTGATGGAGAAGATCTTCTCGATTATTTTGTCTTGGTGTCTGATGTATGGCGGGGGATGGGTATAAACATGCTTGATTATAAACCGATGCCGCACATTTATGCCCTTCGGCCGTCGCAGGAGGATATATATTCTCTTTTCAGACTCGGCGCGGTAATTACGGAGGTTAACTTGAGTATGTCGATAGATTACAGTTCACCAGGTGTATATAACAAACTAAGGAGAAGGACTCTCCAAAAGACAACTCATCTGAGAGGGAAAGTAGTTGAAATGCGAGATCCGGAGATGATGATGGAAGTGCTTGTGGAGTGTCTTGCAGAGCGTCATGATGCAAAACCGGTTCATACCCTTGAAGAAATGCGCATGCTTAAATCCCGGTTTCCGGGACAAATACGCTTCTTTGGTATTCCATCTGAGAAAAAGCCAGGCATGGCGGCGGCAGTGTGTGTATATGACACAGGAGTCGTGGCTCACGTCCAATATATTGCCACCACTGAGGAGGGGCGTTTGAATAATCTTCTTACACCCTTATTTACGGTACTCATTCAAGATGTTTTTTCAGAGAGAAGATATTTTGATTTTGGTACGAGCAATGAGAATAACGGTCAAATCCTTAATGCAGGATTATTGCGACAGAAAGCTTCTTTTGGTGCGTCCGGAGTTGCATGTATGAGGTATTCATTTAAGTTATAGAAATGGATTTCAGAACCAGATCTTGTACGCCATTCTTCCTCCTTTGGATGTATATGCATAAATAAGTTTAAGTAGGAATTTGCGGAATTTTGTTGTGGTGGGGTGATTAAGGGATTTTTTTATCAAAGGGAGTGCCAGATCTGTTCTTCCCTCTCTCTTGTATAATGCGGCAAGATTTGCACGGCGATAGTTTATCATTCTAAGAAGTTTATTGCGGTCATGATTGTATGTATCAGATTCTATAACCGCTTTTTCGCTTGAGTCTATGGCCATTTCCCATATCCCTGATTTAGATTGATAGTCTGTTCCTGTGATTGATTCAGCCTGTGGGTATATTACGGACAGCATTTTGGGTATATAAGCTATATTGGGCTTGTTTAATAGAAGGCGTATGCCTAATTCCCAATCATCCCATCCTCGGAGTTGTATGTCCCAGCCACCGATTTTGCGGATAAATTGTGTTTTTACCGCAAAGTTTACTGTACATAGTAAAGAATTATAGATTTGCCTCTCAAATAAATGATTTTTTACGTAGCTACGGCACCGTGGAACATCTTTTTCAGGAGTCTTTATTATGCAGTTCCAATATATAAGATCAAGGGAGGGTTGACAGCTTATCTTATTCAAAAGATCATTGAGTAATGCCGGTTGCATTGCATCGTCAGAATCCAGGAACATTACCCATTCTGTATTTACTGTGCCAAGTCCCTTGTTGCGGGCAGCAGCAGCTCCGGGTTTCTGCTCATCAATGATTGTAAGGTCAAAGTCATCATTGCAATTTTGTCGGATCCAATTCCAAATCTCGCTTACTGTACTATCTGTTGAACCATTATCCACAACAATCACCTTTAAAGGACGCACGGACTGAGCTTTGATGCTGTCAAGACATCTTGTAATCAGCAGAGGCCGATTCTTTACAGGTATTACGATGGATATGAATGGAGTTTTCATATCTCAAATTTACGTAATAATGTTTTATCATCAAAGCTAAATAAATAATAATTGCTTTCTACCGTTTATAAATTGAAGTGATTTAAACAGTTTCTTAAACTTTTTATGAAAATTCTCTTTTTCGGTGATTATTCAAATTTGCATGCCTGTCTTGCAAAAGAATTAAGGGCAAGAGGGCATGAGGTGTCTGTGGTCTCGGATGGTGGTGGGTATATGCAGACAGAGCGGGACATAACTATTAGACGGGACAGTGGAATTACAGGAGCATTAAAGTATCTTTATAATGTGTCTTCTCTTATACCGAAATTGAGGAATTATGATGTTGTTCAGCTGATCAATCCAACCTTTTTATCCTTGCGTCCGGGGAAGATAAAATATTTCTTTGACATATTAAAAAAAAATAACAGAAGTGTTTTTCTTACACTTGCCGGAGATGATTACTTTTTTGTGAAGTCATGTATGGATGGAGAGACGTTCAGGTTTTCAGAGTTCTATATAGGTGACAAGATGACTGAGTTTGAGAAAATGTCTCATCGTGGAGAGAAGTGGATCAGCAATGAATTAAAAATCCTAAATGAATATGTGTATGACAACATTGACGGAGCGATGTCTGTGCTTCCGGAATATGATATTGCGGCACGTGGAGTATTAGGAGACAAAGTGGCCTTTACTAATATTCCGATAGACCTGGGAAAGCTTCGATGGAAGAAGCCCGACATGAGTGGAAAAATCAGGATATTTATCGGGATGAGAGGAGGTATGGAGATCCAGAAAGGTACCAACATTCTTCTTGATGTGGCATTAAACCTTCAGCGCGAAATGCCGGACAAATGCGAAGTGGAGGTAGCTCGGAATCTTGAATTGTCTGAATATCTCAGGCGTATGTCTGAGAGTAATATTGTTCTTGACCAGTTATATTCCTATTCTCCGGGAACCAATGGATTTCAGGCGATGGCATTGGGTCCTGTAGCAGCCACGGGAGCTCAACCGGAGTTTTATGAGTACATTGGAGAAAAGATAAGCAGACCTATCATGACTCTTTCTCCTTTGGAGGATACGAAACATAATCTTAAAGAGCTGATATTGGATCAGGATAAGATGTTAAGAATGAGCGTGGAGGCCAGAGCTCTTGTGGAACGAAATAATGATGTCGTTGTTGTGGCGGAAAAGTTTGAAAAGCATTGGAACATTATGATTAAATAGAATCAGGTAGGGGTTTCTTGGTAATTATCAGGATAAGAAATAAGGGACATTCTCACGAATGCCCCTCTATATTATGATGTTAGAGTTAGATTATGCTAAAATACCTGATGACAGAATCATTCCAACTGGAATGCATGCCTTAAGAATCTCGCGAAGACGTTTGCGGGTGAAGAATATCCTGCTTTTAACAGTGCCTAAAGGCATATTGAGTAGTTCGGAGATCTCTTCATATTTATAACCTGCTACATGCATTGAGAACGGTTTGCGAAAATCAGCAGGAAATTTGGACAAAATGTCTGTTATTTCGTTTACTGCGTATGCTCCGTCAGGTGTATCTACTCCTGAATCTTGACAAAGATTCAAATGAAACAGGTCTTCAGTATTGTCTACACTTGTATTTTCCCGGGCGTTGCGCCGATAGCTGTTTATGAAGATATTTCTCATAATTGTCATAATCCAGCCTTTGAAGTTGGTATTGTCGACAAATTTATCCTCATTGCTAAGAGCCTTAAGGGTAGTGTCCTGAACAAGGTCTTCAGCCTGCTCTCGATTTGTTGTCAACTTCATTGCAAAGTTGAACAATTTACCCTGTATCCCTATTACAGAGGATTTAAAAGAATTATCTTTGCTCATATTTGTTATATGCGACTTGCCTGTTAATCGTTATTGTTGGAACTCTTTATTGATACTGCGCGAATATTTGCACTCTTTCCAACATGCAAATATAATAATATTATACTTATAAATTGCAATTTTTTTTATAAAATTGCAATTTATAAGTAAATGTTCAAATTAAAAAAAGTAAATGACATGAGTCATAGAGCAATACAAGGTACTTATAATAAGTAATTATTTAACCTTGACAAATGCTTTGTCCGCGTCTCCAGTCCAGCGGTAAAGATGTAGTGTAGAATTCTGTTCCGGTTTCTTGCTATTGTGAGATATGTAGAATAATCCGTTACCAAGAGAGCAGATGCCGGTGGCTCCATATTTGAAATGCCATCCTCTTACGCCAGTTGCTTTATCAAAAAGCCCTTCTTCTTTGAGAGACAAAACTTTACCTTTGATTTTGTTGTCAAATCCCTTAAGAGTCTCAGAAACGGGTTTCTTGTTCAGATCTATTGCAAAAAGGGAATAGTTGGGGAATGTAGGTTTGATTCCTTTGTAGACGGCAGCCATCAGAGAGTTTGTTGCGGAATCATAGTTAAGATTTTGTATTCCCCAAGAAGTGTTTCCTGTGTAGACATAATATCTTTCCATCGGTTTAGAAGGTCCACTGTGGTGAAGTTGATCCTGAAGAGGAGGCCTCTCATATTTTTTCCAGTTGTGGGTGTCGTATGCAAGAAGTACCTGATAGTCATTGTCTGTGCGTGTGGTGTCGGCATAGATGCCATAAGCCACATAAAAAATCTTTTTGCTGTCAGGTTTTCCGGGACGAGGAGCGAAGGCTACACCGTCTATTCCTGAACATCCGAAACGGTGTTCCACTTTCTTGCCTTGGTTCTCGGTGAATGCATAATAATCATCTGCAACATCTTTAAGGTATACCGTAGACATTACATTGTCATCGGTCGGAGCCATGTTCGGACGTGTGATTTTATCAGGATCGAAAATTGCAATATAGAATGCATTCTCACGATTTTTGGCTGCATCCCCATAAATTCCCACACCGATTTTATCGTTTTTGTATTCTATTGAACCGTAGATGCGTCCATCTTCATCGTTATATGCCAGACAACCCAGATGGCCTGTAAATCCGTCTACAGAGCCTATGAGGTTGCCCTGTAGGTCGAGTTTTATTAATCTTGTGGTAAAAGAGAAACAGACGTATCCTTTTTCTGGGTTAACTACTATACCTTGCACGTGGTGTTTTCCCTGAAATCCCGAGAAGATTGTTTTAGGCAGTTCCGCAGCATTAGCTGATGCCGCAATAAATGCCATTAAAAGTGACAGAAGAAATCGTTTCATTGCATTATAAGTTTTTAGTTAAATTCCAAATTTTTTAAGTAACGGCTTTAGTGCTCCTGCATTGTCGAGTAAGGTTTCAACAAATTCACGAAAAGCACCTTCTCCTCCGTGAACTGTTCCTTGATAATCAACATGCTCCCTGATATAATCAGGAGTGTTTGACGGGCATCCGCTCCATCCGACATTGCGAAGGAGTTTAATATCATTTATATCATCACCAATGAATGCTATGTCCTCTAACGTTATGCCTAATTCTCCGGCAAGTTTCTTTGTTAGCTCAAGTTTGTCTTTAACTCCTACATAGCATAATTCTATTTTTAGTTTGCGGGCCCTTTGTTCAACGATTTGGCTGTTTTCTCCGGTCATGATGGCAACCGGAATACCGAGTTCGCGAAGGAATAGTACTCCCCATCCGTCTTTAACGCAGAATCGCTTCATTATGTCGCCTTCTGCAGTATAATACATTCCACCGTCAGTCCATACTCCATCTATGTCGGTGATGAAAAGTTTAGGTAGTCCTTTCATGTGTGTTGTGTCAGAAATACTATTTAATGTTGGATGGATATATTATTTCATCGGCAGCAATATCGTCAATGAGTTCGTGACCGATTACAGATTCCTTTTGTATCCATTTAAAGCCGTCACCGGGACTTAGTAGATGAAGATCACTTTCGGTGATTATATGACCTGCCTTCAGTGCCTTGCGGGTGGCAATGGATCGTTCAAGTTTGATTTTGGCGGATTCTACAGCGGGCTCAATGTAAAGTTCTTCTTTCCCGAGCCAACGTTCTGTGATGCGGATATCTCTAACCATACGGTTGACTCCGTCTGGTCCAAGTGATCCCTGTTGGTCCGTACCTTTCATATGACGGTCAATGGTAACGTGTTTCTCAATTATCTTTGCACCCATGCCTACTGCTACAACAGGAGCCGCGATGCCAATGGTATGATCTGAGAAACCGATAGTATACTGTGGATAATTATGTTGCAGATAGGTGATGCTCCGAAGATTCAGATTGTCCGGTTGGGTGGGATATTGACTCACACAATGAAGGATAGCTATGTCGGAATGATATTTGGTTATTGTTTCAAGAGCATCATCAAGTTCCTTTTTGCCGGCCATCCCCGTAGAGAGTATTATAGGGATGCGTGTTTCAGCCATTGCCTGAAGTAAAGGAAGGTTAGTTAGATCTCTGCTTGCCACCTTTAGCCTGTCCGGTGTGAAGAGCTTTAGTAATGACAGACATCCGATTGAGCATAGAGTTTCGACAAAATCAAGACCAAGACTTTTTGCATGACGGTATATTTCAAGGTGCTCCTGATTGTCAAGCTCAAGGAACGCCCTGTGTTCTCCATATGTCTTGCCAAAGGAATGCGGTGAGTTGTAAGGACGGTTCATCTGTGATGCCGCCAGTTCTTCTGTAAGGTCTCTTTTTGTAAGTTTCACCGCATCCATGGGCTGAAGGTCTATTCCGGATGCCTCGTCACGTACCGGACGGCTTACGAGATCAACGATAAGTTTTGCAATATCAACAGAACCGTTATGGTTCTGACCGATTTCCCCTATTATATATGTATGGTCGTTTGTATTCATTTTTCGTTTTGAACTATGTTCTGTTTCATTATTTTTCCATATGCCGGATTTGAGTCTATAAGGCTCACAAGTGCTGTCAGTGTACCGTCTGTCTCGTTTTTATGGATATGATACAGTTCGCTAAGCAACTTAAAATCCGAAGGAGTGTCAAGAGTCAGGCGCAGATCTGTCCTGTTCTGTAAAAAATCAGGCAACGGCATCAGATGTATGCTGAAGTCTTTCGGGTGTGTGTATAGATAAATCGTGACATGTTCTCTATAAAGTTTCTCCTCTGATGCAGCCCATGCCCGGCACAGTGCGTCAGCAGTTGTCAGCTCAGCATACAGACCAAGATGAGACTTTATTGTGGGGCGCCCGTCCGGGAAGCCGTAGGCGAGATAGTCTGTGGCATTTTCATTGTGAGTCTTGAACATTGGTTCGAAACTCACTGTTTGCAGGAACGGATTGTCAGAACATACTCGTATTATGCGGTCAATACTGAATTTTTCTGCCGCACCTATGAAGCGGGCAAGCACATCATCTTCCGGTCCTCTGAAACATTGTATACCATGTTCATAAGCCACGGATTCCAAAATGTCATCAGCAGAGTTTGCGGTTGTGGCGAGGACTATTGTGCGTTCAGGACAATCGCGCACAATATTGTCAATTATTATGTCTATTATCCTTTGCTTTCCTTCGAATGGCTTTAGAATTTTTGCAGGCATTCTTGTGGAACCGGAGCGAGCCTGTATGATTATTCCGTCGTTCATTGTTTGTCTGGTTCAAGTTTGAGTCTTGGGAATGCATCAATGAAGCTCCCAGGAGTGATGTTGATGATCTCTTTGTCTAATGTGCGGGCATAATCAAGAAGCGTGAAATATGCCTTGAATGCCACATGCATGTGATAAAGAATCGTGTGAAGTCTTGCCGGATTAAGATCTTCCTGCTTTACTGTGTCTGCTTTTGAAGAGGAATTGTCATAGAAATGTTTCTGATGCATCAGCACCTGGTTGTTTTCAGTGACATTTATTTCCGGTAACCATGAGTGGTCTGCACCTGCAAGGTATATACGTCGGAACGGTAGTCGCAATCCTGTCGCAATTGACGGGATAAGTACATTGTGCGGGCGTGGCACTCCAAGACCTTTGCGGTATAGGAAGTTGGCCCATCGTTTGAAGCCTTCTACAGGAGTGGTGTTATAAAGGTGTATCTGAATATTTGGATTGGTCTTTATTATATTTTGCCATTCTTTTTCGCATAGCGCACGCACCGGCATGAATAGATGTAGCGGCCAGCCGGTGTTTTTTGCAAGTGATCCGAACAGAGAATTCATTTTTTCAGGAACAAGCCAGAACAAAGGATCCGCAATAAGATATATTTCCGGTTTCAGATCGGTAAACATCGGAGAGCAAGCAGAAAAATTAACTGCAAGCAATGTCTTGTTTTCAAGAAACTCTCTGTGCCCGGAAACTGTGGCATTAAGGGACGGTCCGTTTGCAAGAATTACAAGTTCGTCGCTGTTTTTAAGGTTGCCGGGCAATGGTGATGGTTTTCGTGAAAGCAGAATGACTTTCACGAGACTGAGCAGACTTTGCTCCATATTCCCACACCATGATACTATTTTATCGAGCTTGCTCATTTTGATATGTTTTTACTTACCAAATTACAAATTTAATAAAAATATTAAGAAACTGTTTAGGAGTTATTTGAACAAATATTAATAAATTGTGTATTATTGCCGTTAATAATAAATAGATTATGGGAAATAGGAAAACAGGATGTCTTTGATAAATTCTATGTATAAGACGACACTGTTGTCTAATTTATATCAAATTGTAATCAATTACTTGTATGGCTAATAATGATTTATCATCAAGGCGACTTTTCGCGACACGGCTTGGTGTGCTTGCCACAACAGTGGGATCTTCAGTCGGTCTTGGAAATATATGGCGCTTTCCATATGAGGCTGGCTCTCATGGTGGGGGCGCTTTTCTCTTGTGTTATCTTATATTTACCTTTTTGATAGGTATTCCGGTGGTAAGTTCTGAATTTGTGATGGGGCGGGCCACACGTTCGGATGTGTCCGGAGCATATCATATTCTTTCTCCCCGGGGGAAATGGTGGATAATGGGTTATCTGGGTATTCTCGGTGCCGTTATGATTATTGGATTCTACACTGTCGTTTCCGGATGGACATTGGAGTATTTCTTCCAATCGATAACCGGAGAACTTACATCTGCTGCATCTTCAGACCTTCATGCCCGTTTCGGTACATTCATCTCAGGCACATGGCGTCCTGTTCTATGGATACTGGTGTTTATGGGTTTAAATTATCTCATTTTAATAAAAGGTGCTTCCGGCATTGAACGTGTCTCTAATGTGCTTATGCCCCTTCTGTTTCTGATTCTTATAGTGTTTTGCATAAATTCGTTAATGTTGCCTAAAGCGAAGACCGGGTTACAATTCCTTCTGACACCCGATTTTTCTGCCATAACTCCCAGAATGCTTCTTTCCGCTCTCGGGCAATCATTCTTTTCGCTCAGTCTTGGAATCGGGTGTATGACTACGTATGCTTCCTATTTCTCGGATAAGATTCATCTTGGAAGGGATGCCGCAATCATGGCAATTCTTGATACGACGGTGGCTACTCTTGCAGGAATAATAATTTTCCCGGCTGTGTTCACATATGGCTTTTCTCCAACAGCCGGGCCAACTCTTGTGTTTGAGGTGTTTCCTGAGATTTTTGCAAACTTTACTGGAGGGGCTGTATGGTCGACACTGTTTTTTGCGCTGCTTGGCATAGCGTCTTTGACATCAACTATTTCCATGCATGAAATTGTCATTAAGTTTCTTACAGAAAAAACAGGTATGAACCGACGGAATGCAACATCGCTTGAAATTGTTTCAACAACCATGCTTGCGGTATTATGTGCGCTGAGTTTTGGAAAATTACAGGATATTACTATTGCCGGATTGACATTTTTCAATCTTTTCGATTATCTGGCATCGAATGTTATAATGCCGTTAGGAGGAATGTTTTGCTCGATATTTGTCGGGTGGATTGTAGAGAAGAAGATTGTAAGGGATCAGCTAACCAACCACGGCAAGATACGCATCGGTTTTTACCGATATATAGTATTCTCTTTGCGTTACATAGCCCCGGTTGCTATTTTTCTTATATTTCTTAATTCTTTAGGCATAATATAGCCCCGGATATATGAAAAAAGTGTAATTTAGCATTGAAATAGCCAATATTCTCTCCTGTTATTGTATTTTCATTACTGTTTACCTATACCTGACATAATATGAATAAACATATAATTGTATTAATTGCCGGCTTCATAGCAATTTCAGCTTATGGTGAATTGCCACAGGCCGATTTCAGAGTTGTACCTCTTCCAAACACCATAGAAAAAAATGAAAAAGGGAAGTCTTTTATTCTTACAAAGGAATGTGGGATTGAATGCGGAGGAGACACGCTTATAGCGAGGTTGCTTGCTGATGATGTCGAGAAAGCTACTGGGTTTCGTCTTGAGACGGTGAGAAAGAATGTAAAGAAAAACCGTCCGTACGTAAAATTTGAAATTAATAATTCTGTCAAACATCCGGAAGGGTATGAGATAAGGGTTAATAATAAGAATATTATAATAACGGCTTCTACGAGAGCCGGTCTTTTCTATGGGTGTAAAACTTTGTTTAAGTCTTTGCCCCAGATAAAAGTCGATTCGGTTGAGGTCCCCGCATATGTAATTAGTGATGCTCCGCGTTTCTCGTATAGGGGTATGCTCCTTGATTGTGGAAGACATTTCTTTCCTGTAAAAGATGTGAAGACTTTCATAGACATGCTTGCGCTCCATAACATGAATACACTTCACTGGCATCTTACAGAGGATCAGGGATGGCGTTTTGAGGTCAAGAAACATCCTGTTCTCACGGAGATCGGTTCCAAAAGACGTGGCAGCGAGATAGGCTGGGCTGTCGGGCTGAATGACAGCATTCCTCATGAAGGATATTATTCACAGGATGACTGCCGAGAGATTGTACGTTATGCTGCGGAACGCAATATTACTGTAATACCGGAGATAGATATTCCCGGACACACCACATCTTTGCTGGCTTGCTTCCCGGAGTTAGGTTGTACTGGCGGCCCTTATACGGTTAGCGATCATTGGGGTGTGCATGAAGACATAGTTTGCGCGGGGAATGACAAAACATTTGAAATTCTTCAGGATGTGTTTGACGAGATTTGCGATGTTTTCCCTTCCGAGTATATCAACATAGGTGGAGATGAGGCGCCTAAGACCCGTTGGGAGAAATGCCCGAAGTGTCAGGCGCGTATAGAGAAGGAGGGTATAACGGCTTCCGACAGTCGTACTAAAGAATCTGCCCTTCAGGGGTGGTTTACCCGTAAGATAGAGCAATATCTGAACAAAAAGGGCAGGAAAGTAATAGGATGGAACGAGATAGCCGAAACCGGTGCTTCGGCTACTTCCGCAATTATGAACCGTTATGATTCGGTTGCTACAGCTAATGCCGTGCGAGAAGGAAGGGATGTGGTAGTCAATACATCCGCATACTGTTATTTTGATTATCCTCAAAGCTCTGACCTGCGTCTTGAACCCAAACTGTTTCCTCTTGGAGAAACAGTAGGGTTGAGCCGGGTTTATTCTCTTGAACCGGTGCCGGACGGATTGTCTGAAGAGGAGAAAAGTCACATATTGGGCGTGCAAGCCAATGTGTGGGGCGAGTTCATCAGTAAGTTGTTGCTTGTCCAGTATCAGACATTACCGCGTATGGCCGCAATGTCTGAAGTGCAGTGGACAGAGTCCGGAAACAAAAATTATAAAGATTTCCTTTACAGACTGCCCGGAATGCGTAAGGTTTACGATACTCACGGCTATTTCCATAAGGCACATTTTGAATAATTTTTATCTGCCTCCGGCTGTTGATCTGTCCGCATCTGCGTTTACATCAATGATTTTACGGGCTCCACGTTTTTGTCTGCCCCATTGCAGGTTGTAGCTTACGGAAATGTATGGCATGCGCATGTCCAGCCGCATGTGTTGTTCGTTGCGGTTCCACTTGCTCAGAGACTTGCTCCCCTGGTCGTATTTCCCGAAAGGCATTATGATTCCTGCACCGAATTGCCAAGATTTCCAGTTATAGCTCAGGTCAATGACATTCAGGCTTTCTCCCCAGGAGATTTTTTCTCCCCAGAGATCATGTTGTGCACGGACATATTGTCCTGAAAGTATAAAACCCCAATGCATCAGCTGGAGAGAGACATTGCCGCTCCAGTCGTTATTGTGATGGGTGTATTCTTCCCCACGCATACGTTCCATACGATATTGTATATATCCGCTTGCCGTAAGCCAGTTCGGAATAATGTCAATTTGTGGCGCGAGAAATAAAGACAGGTTTTGGAGTCCTCGGCTATTTTCGTAAGATGTAATCAGACGCTCTCCCTCCCATTTGAGGAGAGGAGTGATGGCATTTGGAGATGTGAAGGCTCTTATGCCGAAAGAACCATTTACTCGAGGCAGATTAAAACCATATCGGAAAGTGAGCATGTAAGAGTCTGATGTTTTTAGATTCTGGTTACCTACTCTCCATTGGAAACCGTCAAGTTGTTGGGGTACTATATTTGTCTCTGCCAAGGATGGAGCCGATTGCCATGAAGTGAAATTAAGCCGGAAATTATGATTCTGGTTTAACGAATATGTGATTGTGGCTTGTGGACGAGGACTCCATGTATGATTCCCTTTGTCAGATTCTTTGAACAGAAAATCAGTATATTGAACTCCCATGCCTGCAGTTGCGGTCCATTTCCCGAAACGATGGAAATATTCTGCAAAGAAATATACTCTGTCTTGTCTCTGGTGAAAAACTTGATTGGCAAGATTTTCATACATAGACCGGTTGCGGTTGGCGGTATATGAAGCCCCTGCGGTAAAGCGAGAATTTTTCCAGTTCTTTATGTAGTCAGCTTCGAAGGCGTATGCCTGGTTTTTGTCTTTAATATTTGTATGTATGTCAGCAATAGGGATGGCTGACGGTTCATATGGCTCACGTCTTTCCACATAGTCTGAATAGGAGCGGCCAAAATAAAAGGAACTGTTGAAATTCAATATCAGCATTTGCCTGTTTCTGAAATTCTGTTGCCAATATAGAGATAATGTGGGAGTTGATCCTTTGTCCCCATGGACATCCGTAAGGTTGATACTCTCGGAGCTGTTGCTTAGCGATATCAGCCCATTGTACAAAAACTTGTCATTGAATTTGTGGGAAAGACCCAATTCCACCATTAATACAGTAGTGTCGGGTTTGATATAATTATATGATACCCATGCATTGCCGAAAGAGTTGTCCATAACCCCGCCTCTGGAGGTTTCATTGCGTGTGACAGATGTCCCGTCAGGGGATGTGAAAGTTTCCGTATAGTCGCGGTGTGTCTTTAGTTTATTTGTCAGTTTATAGTTGGCTCCGACTTCCCATTGGGAGCGGCCGGTGTTGAATTTTGCATCGGCCATATAGAATCCCCATGACTGGTTGAGTGCCTGACGGGCAGTGGTCATCAGAGAACCTCCTACTGACGGATTTGTTACGATGAAATTCAAAACATAATTCGCACCTCCGTAACGTAGCCCGGGATTGTCAATCCATTCCACTCGTTTTATTGTCTCCGGCAACAAAGCTCTAACTTGGTTTATTGTGGATTCCCGTCCGTTAATGCGAACCTGTACCGATTGTCCTGCGGCCTGAATGGATCCGAGGGCATCGCTGACGTTAAGAGAAGGTATCATCAGGTTGTTAAGGAGCTGCATCCCGTTTTTTGAGTTTTCAATCGCACTCTTGGAGGGATGGTATACGTCCATATCTGCTTTGCGGATAACTTTAGGCGCTTCTACAATAATCCCTTCAAGTTCTTTCGCCTTTATAGAATCCGTAGCTTCCTGCTGTGCCATGGAGCAAACTGTACAGGAAATCGCAAGTATTGAAGTCAGAATTGTTTTCATTTTGTTACTGGTGTTTCTTACGGCAAAGTTACGTATGTTACAAATAACAATCTTCAACATATGTTGAAATCATATATTTCGCCTCAATCTGCTTAGGTGTGTAGGTGTTATTTTGAGGAAAGAGGCAATGTCGCGCAGCGAGAATAATGAAAAAAGATCAGGATGTTGTGATATCAAATCATTATATCTGATTTGAGGAGATTTGATGTACAGATCCTTATATCTGTCGTAAACTGTGTCGAATACCGCCTCTGTAGATTCCAATACAACAGCTGTAAGTTCATTGTCGGTAGTAAGTCTTTCCTGAATGGTGTGTGTCGGGACACATAGTATCTCACAAGGAGATGTGGCTATTACAGATGTCCGTGCTTTGATTCCATGAAAAGAGAATGGAAAATCAGCAACAAAGCCACCGGCAAATTCGAGACCTAAAATATACTCAGTCCCTTCAATGTCGTTTGCCGTATATTTCAGAGTGCCCGATTGAATGAATCCGAAGTACTTTGCAACTTCTCCCTCTCTAAAGAAGTAATCTCCTCTGTTGAAATGGATTGGAGTTCCCTCTTTCTGACACAGTTTTTTCCAGTATTCTACGGCTTGACACTCTATATAAGAGTTGAATTTTTTATTGCTCATAGTTGAAATCGTTTTTATATCGAGACTTCATGATTTGCAATCATATGTATTTTGATGCTTCTCTAATACTAAGAGGGCTCATTCTGTTGTGATATCTCATTAAAAATGCTTTTACCCATTCCGGATTGTATTTGGAATAGTCCCGTAGGCTCCAGCCAATTGCTTTGTTAATGAAAAATTCGCGGCTACCGAAATTATTGACAAGGATCTTTTCCAATAATTCCACGTTTGTATCCATTTTTCTGCATAGCTGATGATCAATGGCAATTCTACGTACCCAGAAATCTTCATCAAGAGACCACTGTGCCATCAGTGCGTTTATGCGATTGTCGTTAAAAGCGATGTTCCCGATTATCCGATCAAGCCCGTCGATTGTGTCCCACCATTGCTTTGTGCGGACATATCGCTCTATTGAAGGAACATCTTCATATTTCAGAAATTTTTGCATGGCTTTTAGGTAATCCTGCACAAGATACTGAAATTCTCTGTGTTCGTCGTCCCAACACTTGTCAAGAAATATCCAGTTGATGGATTTTCCTTTCTTTTCTTCAAGAATAAAAGTTTTATACACTGATTTCCTTAGTGGTGCCGCTATTCCATAAAATTTAAATTTATTGCGCATATATGCCGACATTCTCCCGGCATTGTCATTGTCGCGCAATAGTTCAAAAGCTTCTTTTATTTCCTGATACTTATCCATATGAAGTTATTGTAAGAAACAGTTTCTTAGTGTTGCAACTGACTGAAATTACGCAAAATTAGAGTATCTTTATGAATTTTCAAAGCCTGAAAGAAACTTTTTTTCGGGGGGGTAAAATATTGATAATCAGTATAGAATTAATTATAATAAGAAGCCGATAATGATTGTGTAAACCGCGTTAAGTCTAAACGGAAGGTTGACAGAGTATCAACAAATTTATTATATTTGACTTGCATAATTCGCTTTGCTACCGCGAACCGGGCTTCGCCTGACATTCGTTATTATGTTTCGTCGAATATTCTGGCTATATTTGCATGTCGGGATGCGGCAAGTTTAAGAAAATGTTTAAACACTCCCGCATTTAAATTTATATATTTATATGTGCAAAACATGATTTCAGACAACAATCTTACATATAGATCTGAAGATTTTACTATATCAATCTCTACCGACGAATATATTTTGCGATTCAGGGATGCAGACCGTTTTATAAAATGTTGCGAAGAGTGTCCCAATTATGCCCGTAGTTGGGTATGCCCTCCGTTTAGTGGAGACCTTGAGCAGGAACTGCGCAAT
This sequence comes from uncultured Muribaculaceae bacterium, assembly GCA_948788915.1. Lineage (GTDB taxonomy): Bacteria > Bacteroidota > Bacteroidia > Bacteroidales > Muribaculaceae > Lepagella. The sequence goes on from CAQFOZ010000026.1 coordinate 27,977, forward strand.
TATCGCAATCTTCTGCTTGTTGTTACAAAGATTATTCCTGACAGATCCGATATCCCATTAAAAGAATCGCAATTGCTTATTATTCCGGAAAGGAACCGTATCGAACAGCGGTTACTCGAAATGGAGAGTATTTATGGAGGTCGTGCCTTTTTTTGTTCTGGTAAGTGTTTATTTTGTCCGGGGGCAAAATGTGCGCGTCAGGAAGGATTTCCGTGCCGACATCCGGAAAAGGCACGTCCGTCACTTGAAGCTTATGGCTTTGATATAGGAAGAACCACGTCCGAACTTTTAGGCATAGAGCTACTTTGGGGAAAGAAGGGTGTAATCCCCGATTACCTTACTGTTGTCTGCGGATTTTTTTATAATTCAGATGACGTATGCTTTTAAAACCGTTTACTTTGCCTGTGGCATAAAGCAATGCAATTACAATGAGAGTGAGAATCTCGGCCAATGGTATTGCAAGCCAGAGTCCGGTTGAACCAAGTAATTTGGGAAGCAGTATGAAGCCCGGTACCATGAATATTATACCGCGAAGCAGCATATATATTATTGAGCGGGTTGACTGTTCCATACTTTGATAATAGCCTATAAACGTGATGTTCAGTGCAAAGAAAATTGCGCAGAGTCCCAGCAGGGGAAGGCCTTCCACGGCAAGCGAGTATGCAGTCCCTTGTGGATTGAGGAATATACCGGACAGTATGGGCGCACCTGCCCACATTATGAGCGATACACCTATGCCGCAGATGCTTGCGGTGACTATGGCCATTTTCAGTGCTTGATTTACCCTGTCAAGGCGTCCTGCTCCATAATTATAGCTGATAATTGGTTGTGAGGATTGAGCCACGGCATTGCTTATGGAGAAAATCATCGGGAACAGATAGCAGCCGATACTGAATGCCGCAACACCGTCTTCTCCGAGATATGAAAGAAACATATAGTTGCCGGTAACCATCATAACACCGATAGAAAATTCGGCTATAAATGTTGCGAGACCGATCTTTATCATGTATCCTGTGTTGCGCAGTGACAGTAAAAGTGATTTCTTAGACATCTTCAGACGATAGAATTTTAGCTTGTCCGAGAAAAACAGAAAATAGGCAAGTACCATCAGTCCGCCAACAATGCATGATATGGATGTTGCTATTGATGCGCCTTTTATTCCCATGTCGAGGGGAAATACCATCAGCCAGTCAAGAAATATATTGAGAACCGCAGCCACTATCTGTATGCTCATTGCATATTTGGGTGATCCGTCAAGGCGCACCAGCATCATGCCGGCACATTGGATGTAGAAAAATACAAGACCGGGAAGAAGCCACAGCAGGTAGTCGGTAGCAAGTTTTTCAAGAGCAGGACTGCATCCAAGTGTATAAAGCAAGGGGCGTGTCCAGAACAGAGACACAGCTATTACCGCACCGAATATAACAGCTCCGGCAATGTAGGCCTGAGTCATGATTATACGTGCCGCTTTTTCATTATTTTCTGCAAGACGGATACCGCCAATCACCGAAGCACCGATGCCGAACATTAGGCCGATGCCGGTGCATATTAGAAATACCGGCGCTACTATATTTATGGCAGCCAGAGCGTTGCTGCCTACTCCGTGCCCGACGAACATGCCGTCACATATATTTAACAATGAGTTGAACACCATCCCTACCAGAGTTGGGAAAAACATGGCGCGGAACAACCTGTCAATCTTTTCATTACCTAAGTCAAGTCTGTCTCTTTGCATATAAAACCGAGGTATCGTTTTAGAGATGCAAAATTACATATTTTTAGTAAATAACCGTTGGTGATAAACAATACATATATGGTACTTTTTATAGCATTTGACTTAATGATGTTTATATTTATAGTAACTTTGTGAAAAATGGTCATGAATACAGAATGTGGTAGATGTGTGCCTTCTTTGTATGACTCTGTAGTGATAAGAAACGGGGAGTGGCACTGTGGATATCCGTTACCTGTAAACGGGTGTATGATAATTTTGTGTGACTGTGGCAAAGCCGAGTTTTCTGTTAATTCCCGGAAATTTGCTATGACACAGGGATTTATGGCATTAATAAGCTTTGATATGGTTGCTGTGCCCATATCTGTGTCGGATGATTTCAAGGCATCTTGTTTTTCCGTTGGATTCAAAGCGACACAGGATATATTTTTTCTTGTAACATCAAACCGGTTCTGGGATTTTATTTATAAGTCTCCGGTGTTCCGTCTTCCCGATAATCTTCTTGATACGGTGGTTCACTGGTTGGCTTATACAAGGTGGCTGTCGTCAAACTGCACAGTCGCTGTAAAAGAAAAGTCTTTGCGGAATGAGGTGGAAAATTTCATGATCGTAATGGTAGAGCAGATTGAGACAAGGCTTGGTATGCTTGGCGAAAATCCGGCTAAAAACAGAGCTTGGACCATTTTAAATGATTTTGTCGGACTTATAGACAGACACTATGCATCACACCATGACGTGGCATTCTATGCAGACAAACTGAATGTGACGCCCAATTATCTTAATATTATTACGAAGCGGAATACAGGTTCTACAGCAAAAGAACAGATAAACATTCAAATAGGTCTTGTTATGCGTATGTTGCTCGATACAACAGATCTTTCAGTGAAGCAGATCGCCGAGCGACTTCATTATGAAGACTCTTCTTATCTGTGTCGAGTTTTCAGGAAGCACAATAGTATGTCTCCTATACAGTATCGTAATCATCTCCGCAATAATAAACAACTTTAATAAATAACTTCTTAATGTTATGTGTCTGCGGTAGATCAAATCAGCCGTAATTAATGAACATTCTGCATGGCGGAGGTGCGCTTGTGTTTGCCTTTGTTTGTTATTATCATTCCTGAAACCACTAAAGCCATGGCTGCAACCTGAAGCCATTTTAACTGGTCAAGTTTCATGATAACTGCAGACAGGGTGGCGAATACAGGAATCAAATACTGATAGAGAGACACCATTTCCTGTGAGAAGTAAACCGGTTTAATTGCGTTCAGTGTTCATTGGACATACCGTTTTTATATGATGAATAACGGTCTCCGCAGACAAAGGGTTCAGAAGTTAAAAAGTGGTTTTAATCTGGTGTTATAAAGTAAGTATTTCCAGACCGGTTGTCAGTTTTGCTGCTTTGCTGCTTTTTTTCAACCCTCCGGACTATCAATACACTCGATTCATATAATATCCATATTGGGACAGAAACCAGCATTAATGTGAAAATGTCGGATGTCGGTGTGATTATTGCCGCTATTATGAGTATTGCGACAACTGCGTGTTTTCGGTAGTGTGACATTAACGAAGATGACAGCACTCCCATCTTTGCACATAGCCATGCCAAAACAGGCAGCTCGCATACAACGCCCATACACAGGCTTATCATTATGAGGGTGCTCATGTAAGATTCAAGAGAAATCATATTGGTCACATTGTCTGCAACCTGGTATGTGCCGAGAAACTGAAATGTCATAGGAAAAATTATGTAATAGCTTAGTAATATGCCAAGTAAAAACATGATATATCCGCTTATAATAATCCATAAGACATATTTCTTTTCGTTGGAGTATAATGCCGGTGAAATAAAACTGAATATTTGATATAATGCAAAAGGGGCAACAAAAACCAGACCGGCACATAATGCAGTTTTCATGTGTATGATGAATTGTTGTGCCAGTCCTGTGTTTATTAGTTGAATCTTGACAGAAGCGAAAGTGTCTATGCCGAAATGGTCACATAAAAGATTAAGTAACCGGTATGTGACGAAATCGGAAGATTCGGGGGCAAGAACAAAATCAAAAAGTCGGTCTTTGAAAATAAAAGCAATAATACTTGAAACACCCCAGACCACAATCGTTTTTAAGATTGTGGTCCGAAGTATGTCTAAGTGTTCCCAAAAACTTACTTTTTCTTCTCCGTTCATTTCTCGGAGGAATCAGTGTCTTTTACTTCGTTTTCAATATCTTTCATTCCGTCTTTAAATGACCGGATCCCTTTGCCGAGTCCTTTCATTAGTTCCGGAATCTTTTTGCCTCCGAAAAGTAATAATATAACAAGAGCAATCAGAAGTATCTCCGAGGCTCCAAGTCCACCTATGAAATGTAACATAATTATTTTCTTATTATAAAGTTAATGAATATCCATCCTCCAAAAATCTGGAGCAACATGCCCGGTATGCCTATCCTGAAATCCTGACAAGCAAGGAAGAAGTCACCTTTTATTGCCCATTCTCCAAGAGTACCTGTGATCTGGTAGCCTAAAACTACGGCAACAAGGAGGGCTATTGACGCTTTATTAAACCGGGTTGCCGCATATCCTGCAAAGACCGCGAGCAGTACTGATTTAAGTATAATTGCAGGCAAACCTGCGGCAGCCGGCATTCCAAAAAACAGTGAGTTCAATACCGGGGAGGCCACTGCTGTAAGAAGTCCTACACGCCAGCCATATTTATATGCACCGACTAAAGTGAAAAAGTAGATTGGAAGCCATGTCACACCGCCTTGATGTACGAGGTGAAATATCTGAGGCATGACTATATTGGCTATAATGAAAAGTGATGCAGCCAGATACGTTCTTACATTGTTGAACTGTAGGGATTGTAGTTTTAATGTTGTTTGCATGATGATACTTTGTTATATGCTGAGTTTGAAACCGCCTGTGGCATCTCTTTGAAAAGATGTTAAGTGGTTGTTGTATTTTTATTGTTTTGTTTGTTTATAAAATCTTTTATGAGTGGCAGACAGTCGGCAGCTGTTTTGCAATCTTTACATAGATCCTCCACTGGGCAAATTCCTGTTCCCGCGCGATTGATTATATTTGAAACACGTGAGTTGTATAAAACTTGTACGGGTGCTGTTGCCAGCAGACTGTAAGCCGGGTCGCTAATGACATCGGCATACAGGGCTTTTACTTTGCCTGAAATCATGAGTGCCGCTGCTCCTTTGCCGACTACCTTGTCAGCAATTATGGAATCTGCAAGTATCTCAGGATTAGATTCCAACAAATGAAGAAGATCTTTGACTCCACGTTCATGACAAAGTGTGATATTGCCATGATTGTAAATCACGCAGGAGCATTGTTCTTTATGCAATATATCTTTAAGTTCGGATATTTCCATATTTCTTAGAAACTGTTTAAATTTATTTTCGAGGAATTTTGAGAGTTGTTTTTGAGGTGGTTCCGCGAGTTGAGAAGGGAGAAACCTATCGGTTTTGACCGACGAAACTTGGCGGAAACAGCCAAAAAGAACCTCAAAATTACCGAAAGAACTATTATATAAAAAATATCGTAATAAATTTAAATAGTTTCTTAAAGTGTGCCTTGTTTGAGTTTTTCGACAAAACCGTCTATTTTGTGCAACTGACCGGGAATGTCGATTGATTGCGGGCAGTGTGGCGCACATTGTCCGCATCCAATGCAGTGGTTTGCCTGTCGCAGCCGGGGCACGCTTCTGTCATAGCCTACAAGGAAGGCTCTGCGCGCTTCGCGATAATTGTCACTTTGTGACGACGCTGGAATGTTGCCTTCGTTTATACATTTATTGTAATGTAGCAGTATCGCCGGTATGTCGAGACCGTAAGGGCACGGCATACAATATTTGCAATCGTTGCAGGGGATTGTAGGATACTGCATCATAAGGTCAGCAGTGTCATACAGAAATGCAAGCTCTTCGTCTGTCAGAGGTTTCAGAGGACAGAATGAATGAAGGTTGTCAAGCAGATGCTCTTTATATGTCATGCCGCTTAATACGGTCAGTACGCCCGGATGTGTCCCGGCATAACGGAAAGCCCATGACGCGACACTGCGGTCCGGTTCCTTTTGTTTAAGGCGCGTAACTATATGTTCCGGCACATTCGACAGCCTTCCACCGAGCAACGGCTCCATTATAATGGCGGGGATGCCACGTTTTTCAAGTTCTCCGTAAAGATACTCCGCATTGGTGTTCCGTTCGTTAACCTCTTTTGCATGTTTCCAGTCGACATAGTTTAGCTGTATCTGTACGAAATCCCACTTGTATTTCTCATGCTGGGACAACAGATAGTCGAAGACCTTGATATCTCCGTGATAGGAGAAGCCGAGGTTTTTGATTCGGCCGGTTTCCCGTTCAGACAAAAGAAAATCGAGTACTCCGTTGTCGATATACCGCTTGTTGAATTCTTCCATTCCGTCGCTCATGCCGACTCCGTGAAGAAGCATGTAGTCAATATAGTCTGTCTGCAACTCTTTAAGAGAATTCTTGTACATGGCAAGAGAAGCCTCTCTACTCCATGTGGAGGGAGCAAAGTTCGAGAGTTTGGTTGCAATATAATAGCTGTTACGCGGATGCCGGCTCAATGCTATGCCGGTTGCATGTTCGGAACGCCCTTTGCAATAAGCGGGAGACGTATCGAAATAGTTGACACCATGGGCGATTGCTGTGTCAACAAGGTCGTTGACAGTATCCTGATCGATGTCTTCTTCTCCGTCTCTTGCGCTTTCTCCCGAGATTGTCGGCCACCGCATACAGCCATAGCCAAGAAGGGATACGTTTTCTCCGGTTTTAGGATTGACCCGATAGGTCATCTTGTCGGTCGGCAATTCGGATGAAGAAGCAGAACTTGCCGAGGATAATTTTTTTGATGCTGTGCTGCAGCCGGTAAGTGTCAGACCGGTGACTCCCGCACCTATGCCGAGACGTTTTAGAAATTCGCGGCGATTGATATTATGGTTTTTCATTGATTTGCTAATTTCAAATTGTACGATGTATTTCGTGTCCCTCTACATATATTGCGCTGAAAGGCCGTGCGGGACACAGATTCTCGCAGGCACCGCATCCGATACATCTTTCTATGTTGACTATCGGGATTTTAGGTGAGTTTCCGTTCTCACTGTCTGACGGAACCATTGTTATGGCTCCAACGGGACAATGCCTCGCACAGTTGCCACATTCGACACCATCCGTAAGAGGAACGCAGTTCTCTTTTACCCATACTGCATGACCGATCTGAATCGATGATTTGTCGGCTCTGGTAATAGATCTTATGGCACCTGTGGGGCAGACTTCCGAACAGCGTGTACATTCCGGACGGCAATATCCCCGTTCGTATGATGACTCCGGCTGCATCAGCGTCTCAAGATCTGTAGATGGACGCAATACATTGTTGGGACAAGCCGAGACACAAAGCTGACATGCCGTACAATGGGAGGACAGATTCTTGATTCCCTTTGCCCCGGGCGGCACAATTTTGGTTTTTCTTGCAGGTATTTTTTTATTGGTTATGGCGGCAAGTCCTCCGTCGACTGTCTTTTCCTGAGCCTGAACGGCAGCAGCGGCTGCAACTGTAGCTGAAACCGTGAGGAACTGGCGTCGCGAATCATCTACCCGTTCCGAGGTTTTGCCCTTGTCAGCCTGAGCATTCTTTATGGATCTTCTGAGGGTATAGGAGATTGCTCCCCGATGACATTTGTTTATACAGTCAAAACAAGTGACACATCTGGAATAATCAATTTTATGTTCCTTGCTGTTGATACATGCCGCCTTGCAATTGCGGGCACAAAGTCCGCAGCCGTTGCATTTGGATGTGTCAATCACAGGTTTCAGCAACGAGAATTGGGAAAGAAAGCCTAATGTGGTTCCGACAGGGCAGATTGTGTTACAATATGTTCTGCCGTTTCTCCATGATAAAAATGCGAGTACAACCAATGTGACGATGGCTACAACAAGGGTTATTCCTCCTTTAAGCCATATGTCAACAGTATAAAACGCGTAGCTGTCGTGCGATTCGGCCCACCGTGCCAGTAGATTGTTGCCCCATTGCCATATCGGTGCAAACAGGCTTTGTGCAATGCGGCCGTAAGCACTGTAAGGCGCGAGCAGGGATACAAAAACGCTGACTCCGGTAATTATGGCAACAACTATAAGTGCAAGAATAATATAGCGCAGCATGTTTTTAGGTTTGGAATAAGAGTATCGGTTTTTCTTTGACCTTTTCCCTAACCACCCAAAACCATCCTGCATTATTCCAAGAGGACAGATTACGGAACAATAGATTCTCCCGAACAAAAGTGTGAGTGCCACAAGCGCAATAATTACTCCTATATTCAGGGCAAGTACGGCTGGCAGGAACTGGATCTTTGCCATCCATCCGAACCAGGTATGAATTGTTCCGGTAAAGTCGAGGAACAGAAGAGTTACCAATATAATACTGATAACAGCAACTGACTGACGTATAATTTTTAATTTTCGCATGGCTTATCAGATGTTGTTAGTTTATAACTTTTATTCACTCTTTAACTATTTTTAAGCAACTGTTTTCACCGGTGTCTTCCACTTATATCCGTAATCTGTCTTGTCTGCCTGGGTTGTCAGAAAAAGCAAGTTGTGGCAATATGCACACTGCAATGAGTAAATAGGTGTTAATTAGATTTTTCTGCGTAATAAGACAGATTGTTGTTCATTGTCAAAAATAGTTTATTATTTTCAATATGGCAAATTTATACCATAGTCAGGAGAATTATAATAATAAAATTACTGATTTTTTTACCAATCTTACGGATCCTACTCTCAACTGGCAAGTGCAAAATTATCGATTATTCGGAAGAAAACATTC
>CAQFOZ010000027.1 GCA_948788915.1 uncultured Muribaculaceae bacterium
GGAACCACCTCAAAAATAACTCTCAAAATTCCTCGAAAATAAATTTAAACAGTTTTTAAGACAAAAAATAACAGAGACTGTAAATTACAGTCTCTGTTATTTTTTGTCTTAAAACTTATGTGTAAGTAGTATATTGCTATTTGCAGGATTTTGATTCGCAATATGCGCAACGGTAGCTTTCGATGCCGTCGTCGCACGGACGGAAAAGAGTTTCTACATTCTCCATATTGGAGATGCACCGGCGGTTGGAACAGCGTTTCTTGTTTGTTATTGTGCCGTCAGGAAGTTTGTATCCGAGTTCCGGATCTTTTTCCGCCCATTTAAGCAAGGTGAGTATGAGTGCCATTCTCACAAATTTCCCGTTTTCTACCTGACGGAAATAGGCAGCTCTTGGATCGTTGTCGACATCAATGGTAATCTCATTGACACGGGGCAGCGGATGGAGCACGCGGAGCGTGTCTTTGCCCGCAGCCAGTTTTTCAGGTGTGAGTATGAAAGAATCTTTAACACGGTCAAATTCGTCTTCATCAAGGAAGCGTTCTTTCTGCACACGCGTCATATACAGTATGTCGAGTTCGGGCATCACCTCTTCCATTGTCTGCACCTCACGGTAGTCAACTCCATGTTTGTCACATACCTCAAGTTTCATATAATCCGGCAGGCGGAGCTGCTCAGGGGCAATGAGCACCACTTTTATACCTGTATGGCGTGAAAGGGCTTTTATCAGAGAGTGTACAGTGCGTCCGAACCGCAGGTCACCGCAGAATCCGATGGTGAGGTTATCAAGGCGGCCGAGCTCGCGTTTGATAGTCAGAAGATCGGTGAGTGTCTGTGTGGGATGTGCGTGTGAGCCGTCACCGGCGTTGATTACCGGAATGCGTGCGTTACGCGCGGCAACCAGAGCTGCACCCTCTTCAAAATGTCGCATGGCGATTATGTCTGCGAAACAACTGATTACTTTTGATGTGTCGGCTACGGTCTCTCCCTTGCTCACAGAAGTGTTCTGTGCATCGGAGAAGCCGAGTACGTTTCCACCAAGTTCCATCATTGCCGCCGTGAAGCTGAGGCGGGTACGTGTGGAGGGTTCATAAAACAGGGTAGCCAGCTTTTTCCCTTTGCAGGCGTCCGCATATTTCGGACGGTTGGCAATGATGTCGAGAGCAAGGTCTACGATATCTTCAGTTTCCTTGCGTGTAAGGTCTGTCGGGTCAATCAGATGTCTCATTGTATTGTTTTCGATTATCAGTTCCGTTTATTATTTTTATAGGAGGGATATCCAGGATTCGTCGGAGGGGTTGTTGCGGAATGTTTTTATGGCTTCCGCAGCGTTGGTGTCGATATAGTTCTCTTCTACTGCCACTTCAAGAAGGGTGTCGAGATTTGAGAGTGATATATTTTTCACATTTGCGGCTCCGAGTCTGTCAAGACCTTTTTTCATTCCATAGGTGAAGATGGACACAACGCCTAAAACCTCAGCACCGGCCTCGCAGAGCGCGTCCACAACGTCGATACAGCTTCCTGCGGTGGAGATAAGGTCTTCGATGACCACAACTTTTGTACCCGGTTCAAGTTTGCCCTCTATGCGGTTGTTTCTGCCGTGATCTTTTGCGCTTCCGCGTACATATCCCATAGGTTTGTCGAGAATCCATGCCGCGATGGCCGCATGAGCTATGCCGGCTGTGGATGTTCCCATCAGGGCCTCTGCTTCCGGATATTCCTTAGCTACCGTGGCGGCTATTGCATTCTCCACTACTTTACGTGCTTCGGGATCAGAAAGAATCAGACGGTTGTCGCAATATATAGGGCTTTTTATTCCGCTTGCCCATGTGAAAGGTTTTTCAGGACTAAGGAAAACAGCTTTTATTTTCAGAAGGCTTTTGGCAACAGCCTTTTCAGTATCTTTATTCATAATCAGTTTTGAAATGTGTGTTACTTAGTAAAATCAATCGCGGAAATCCTTGACGCAGCGGCGATAGGCAGCCACAGGATCTTCCGAGGCTGTTATCGGACGTCCGACAACTATGAAGTCAGAGCCTATTTCGCGTGCGCGTGCGGGGGTTGTTATGCGCACCTGGTCGTCGGCAGCTGAATCGGCAAATCTGATACCCGGGGTAATGGTAAGGAATTCTTTGCCGCAGGCATCTTTGACGATACCGGCCTCCAGCGGGGAGCATACAACGCCGTCCAGACCAGCTTCAGCCGCGTTTTTTGCATATTGTATGATTGTATCGCCAATGGTGGCGTCGATAAGCAATTGCTTGCGCATAGCCTCTTCGGATGTGCTTGTAAGCTGCGTCACAGCAATCAGCAACGGACGAGTACCGTCCTCACGGGTCAGACCCTCCTTGGCGGCACGCATCATCTCGATAGTGCCGGCAGCGTGAACATTCACCATGTCCACATCCAGAGCTGAAAGCACTTTCATGGCTTTTCGTACCGTGTTTGGTATGTCGTGCAGCTTAAGGTCAAGGAATATCTTGTGGCCGCGTCTTTTAATTTCCTTTACGATATCAGGTCCGGCACCGTAAAATAGTTCCATGCCAATCTTCAAAAACGGCTTCTCGTCCTGGAATTTGTCGAGAAAAGCCAGTGTTTCCTTTGCGGAAGGGAAATCACAAGCAATAATAACGTCGCGCATATTTTTTAGTTTTTAGGGTCTTTAGGGTTTTTAGGGTCCTTAAGGACTTTAAGGTGATTTTTTAAATTTTCAAATCTTTCAGGTTTTGGATGCCCAGTTCCGCCATGCGGTGGGGTAGCTCTTTTACTATGTCGGCACAGGCATAAGGATTTATGAGGTTTGCGGAGCCAACCTCGACAGCCTTTGCTCCTGCCATCATCATTTCAATTACATTGTCGGCAGATGCCACACCTCCGCATCCTATTACCGGTATGTCAACGGCATTGCTTACCTGCCAGACCATCCTTACGGCCACAGGAAATACGGCCGGACCGGAGAAGCCACCCATCACGTTCGCGATTACCGGTTTGCGTCTTTTTATATCTATCCTCATGCCAAGCAATGTGTTGATCAGACACAGCCCGTCGGCACCTGCGTTTTCAGCCGATCTGGCAATCGCCACTATGTCGGTGACGTTTGGAGTCAGTTTCACATATACAGGTTTGGAGGTCACTTTCTTCACCTCCTCTACAACCTTGCCTACCATGACAGGGTCTGTTCCGAAACTCATGCCTCCTCCGTGAACATTGGGACAACTGACATTCAGTTCTATTATGTCAATATCTCCGCAACTGTCGGCGCGAAGGCAGCATTCCCTGTACTCGTCAATAGAAAAGCCGCTTATATTGGCTATAAGTGCATTGTTGAATACTTTGCGTAAAGCGGGAATCTCCTCACTTATCACTTTGTCAATTCCTGGATTCTGAAGCCCCACGGAATTGATAAGACCCTCGCTGCACTCAGCCACGCGGGGAAGCGGGTTCCCCCGGCGGGGATTGAGTGTGGTGCCCTTTATGGAGATTCCTCCAAGCAGATTCAGATCGTAAAATTCAGACATTACATATCCGAAACCGAAACAGCCGCTTGCCGGAATCACAGGATTCGGAAGTTTAACCGTTCCTAATTCAACTTCCGTGTCTATATCTTTTATTTCCATATGATCTCATCCTTTGGGAATACAGGACCTGCCTTACAGATTCCTTTCATTCCGTTTTTTGTTTCCATGGCACAGCACATGCATATGCCGAATCCACATGCCATTCTTGCCTCCAGACTGATTTCTCCCGGTTTGTCCAGACCCTCACACACTGCACGGAGCATAGGCAATGGTCCGCAAGCATAGAAATAGTCGAAATTCACGTTGTTCTCGCGAATTGCGTCTGTAACAAATCCTTTGGTCCCGTAGCTTCCGTCCACTGTGGAGACTACAACTCTATGACCTAATTTTGTAAACTCTTTTTCCAGGAGAATATCCTGTTTTGAGCTGAATCCAAGGGCCACGGTTCCGAAGATGCAGCGGTCTGAAAGCTCACGTGCGAGCTGCAGCAGGGGAGCGGTGCCTATTCCACCGCCAATAAGCAGGGGAGTTGTAAGGTTGCTTTTTACATTGAAGCCGTTTCCCAGACCGGTCAGAATATTTACCACAGTACCCGGCTGCATCTGCGACATGACTTCTGTTCCCTCTCCCACCACATCGTAGAGGAGGGTGAGTTCTCCGTTCATGCATTCGCATACGGAGATAGGACGACGCAGATATTTGCCCGGTACGGCTACTTCCACGAACTGTCCTGGGGCGGTAAATTCCGATGTGTCCCCTTTCAGGACCATGCGCCACGTCTTGATTGTGACACGGTCGTTGCTCACTACCGTGAAGTTGTGTTCTTTGTGTCGTTCTCCGGCTGATTTCCGGCTCCCGGACGCATAGACGATCTTTCCTCCGGCTATTGTCGTAACTACTTTCCCTTGCAGTTTTGTTCCTGTAAATGGTGAACTTTTGCCTTTACTCAGGAAATCGGCACTGTCTACAACGAACTGTGCGTCGAAGTTCACAAGAGCAAGATCCGCTCTGTCTCCCTCTTTGAGTCCTCCTTGAATTCCGAATATCTCGCGTGGTGTGGTTGCCATAAGCTCGAGCATACGTTCAAATGAAATTACCCCCGGTTTTACAAGGTGTGTGTATATGGCAGCCAGAGAGGTTTCCAGTCCGACAACGCCCATGGCGCTCTTTGCCAGTCCGCGAGATTTCTCCTCTTCCGAATGAGGGGCATGATCAGTGGCAATCACATCAATCGTGCCGTCTGCCACACCGGCAATCAGAGCTTCTTTGTCTGCGGCTGACCGTAAGGGCGGGTTCATCTTGAACCGTCCGTCTTCCTGCATGTCTTCGTCACAGAATACAAGATAATGAGGGGCTGTCTCGCAGGTCACTTTCACTCCCCGGGCTTTGCCTCGACGTATCAGGTCCACGCTTTCGGCTGTGGATATGTGGCAGATGTGCAACCGGCACCCTGTCCGTTCGGCCAGCTCAATATCGCGCTGTATCTCGCGCCATTCGCTTTCCGAGCATATCCCTTTGTGGCCGTGTGCGGCAGCATACTCTCCATCATGGATATATCCGCCTCTGAGGAGGTCGTTCACCTCGCAGTGCGCAGCCAGAACTTTTCCGGTCTGCATTACACCCTCCATTGCCCGGAGCATTACATCGTCATCCTGCACACCTGAACCGTCATCCGAGAATCCGGCCACGAAAGGGGAGAGCTCTTTGTAATCTACAAGTTCGCATCCTTTGCGTCCATGTGTGATTGTGGCGTAGGGGAGCACTTCGATACAAGCCTGCTGCTTTATCATGTCAAGCTGTTTCTTAAGATGCGGAAGGGAATCCGGAGCCGGGTTCAGGTTCGGCATAGCACATACGGTGGTGAACGCTCCGGCGGCAGCGGCCTGTGTTCCCGTTGCGATAGTTTCCTTATATGAGAAACCGGGCTCACGGAGATGCACATGCACATCCACAAGCCCGGGAATAACTGTGAGGCCGGAAGCCTCTATCACTTCACAATCATTTTCAGCCGGCAGAGAGGGAGCAATCTTTTTTATGATATTCCCCTCAACAAGAATATCTTTAGGTCTCTCACCTGCGTCGGGTGAAAAAGTAGCATTTTTTATTAAAATTTTATTAGCCATTTCAGTTGCAAAGATAACAAATCTTCCACTCTTTGCAAACAAGCCTATTATCTTTTTTATAAGTAAGTATGAAAGATTAAAAAACGCTTACTTATATCAATCTTAACAGGTGTAGAATCACCCCGACGGGATAAATAATAAAAGGAAATATTAAAAAGCAGAATATGGTTATATCTATAGTCTGTATTTTATATTTTTGCTTTTTGCATTTAGATACCCTATAGTAGAAATAAAAATAAATACATACAAGAAACCATAATAATGGTGAAAGTATGTGCCAAATTAAAGTATTATTAATAAAAATAAAATGTAAAGCGAATGTAGGAATAAAGATTGCCAATAGAATAAAACGAGTAATCTTTAATCCTTTTGTCGGGTTCATATTAATGGTTATATTATGTTGGTTGGACATCAAAATACCACTATGGTTTTAGAGGATAGTTTGGCAATACAAATAATATCAATTTTGGTTAATGCATGTAGCATATTTATAAAGTGTTATTCCTACAGATATCCACCCGGCGCTTCTCAAGGTCAATCTTCCTAAAACTTTGCTAAGAGTTTTGGTATTAATTATTATTTTTGTGCCTTTATAAATTGCTGTTAAACCGCCGGGACCTCCGACTACAGCTTGCCACATGTCAAGTAGATCACTAATACCTAACGCTTCTGCCATGCATTGAACATATTTGTTGGATGATATTTGTCTTCCATCAAGAGCTAATAATTCATCGTATTCGGATAGTGTTGTAATTTCCAATGCTAATTGTGCGAGCTGATCTTCAGTAAGATTCGTTAATATTTGAATTTCTTCATCTGTTATGTATGCCTGTTCTTCGTCTTGTATGGCAATTTCTATAAGTTCATCTTGAATTTCCCTGCCATTAGCTACCAATTCAATACAAGATTCTGCGATTGCATTTGAAATAGAATCTTCGTTAATAACAACGTTCTCGTCTGGATAATTTCTTGTTATGGGCATGAAGTATGACGATTCAATTGTTTCAGCAACATTCCTTGAAATGCTATTTATGGTTTTAAAGTTTAATGAATTTAAGTTAATCTGGTCTTTTGTATTATTGGTTTCACTTGTATCTTTTTCACACGATGAGAACAGTAGACAAGAAAGTGTCAATAATGCAAATCCTTTTTGATAGCAAATAACGGGTAAAGCCTAAATAATGAAGTGTTGTTTTCATAAAAAAATAATTAGTTTATAGTTAATAATAATTGCAAATTTATTAAAAGCAAATAAATAAAACAAATATATCTATTAAATAATGTTATTATAATTACAAATATTATATCAATTAGTAAACAAATATTATTGTTGTTGAAATGTAATTAAATTAGGCTAAATTGTAAATAATTGTTTGTTGCCTTTTGTTGTCGTCTGGAAATTAATATGGGAGGTGTTGATTTTACTGTATATTTAAGATAAGAGATATGAGGGATGTATAAAGTATGGTTTGATATTTTCAATCCAAAGGGAAATTTGAAATTGTATAAACAATTTTATTTGAAAATTTGCGGAAATTCAATTAACTTTGCAATCAAAATTCCGCAATGCAAGTTTCCAGAAAAGCTATCCTGACACTTGAAGATGGCTCGAGGTTCGAAGGGTTCTCCTTTGGCTACGAAGCCCCGTGTTCCGGCGAGGTGGTTTTCAATACCGCAATGACCGGATATCCGGAAAGTCTTACCGACCCCTCATACGAAGGGCAGATCTTAGTGACCACTTATCCCATTCTCGGCAATTACGGTGTTCCGTCGGCGGAAACGTCCACGGAAGCAAATGTAAGCGACTATTTTGAGTCAAGCCGTATCCATTGTAACGCTATCGTTTGCCAGGATTACAGCTGGGTGCCGAGCCACTGGCAGGCAACACGCTCACTTGCCGACTGGCTCAAGGATGAGAAAGTGCCCGGCATATATGGCATAGACACCCGCGCGCTGACAAAATTATTGCGCGACAAGGGTTCCATGCTCGGTAAAATCACATTCGAGGGTGGAGAGGATATCGAGTTTCATGATCCTAACAAAGAAAATCTCATTGCCAAGGTCAGTACCAAAGAGGTTCAGGAGTTCGGCGAGGGAGAGAAAAGGGTAGTGCTGGTTGACTGCGGCACTAAATACAACATCATCCGTTGTCTTACCCGCCGCGGCGTGCGTGTCACTCTTGTTCCCTGGGATTATGACTTCACGACAATACCTTACGACGGTCTTTTTATCTCCAATGGCCCGGGAAGTCCGGAGTTTGCAGAGGAGACGGTCAAAAATATACGTAAGGCGTTCGAGATCGGTAAACCTATATGTGGTATCTGCATGGGCAACCAGTTGCTGAGCAAAGCTGCCGGAGCCAAGATCTACAAGCTGAAATACGGACATCGGAGTCATAATCAGCCTGTGCGTCTCAGCGGTACGGAGAAATGCTACATAACATCGCAGAATCACGGTTTTGCCGTAGATAACGATACGATACCCGATGACTGGGAGCCACACTTCATCAATATGAACGATGGCACCAACGAAGGGATACGCCACAAGTCAAAACCGTTTTTCTCAGCCCAGTTCCATCCGGAAGCCAGCAGCGGACCGAAGGATACGGAATTCATTTTTGATGAATTTATAAAACTTTTATGATATAAGAGCCTGCCGGAACTCATTGCTCCGTCAGGTCTTTTTTTAATATCTTCCATTAAACCACAAATTCAACAACATATCTTCCATGTCAGATAAATCGCAAATTAAAAAAGTACTGTTTCTTGGTTCCGGAGCTTTGAAGATAGGAGAGGCCGGAGAATTCGATTACAGCGGGTCCCAGGCATTGAAAGCAATGAAGGAGGAGAATATCACTACCGTTCTCATAAATCCGAACATTGCCACGGTGCAGACTTCAGAGGGTTTTGCCGACAAGATTTATTTCCTTCCTGTCACCCCTTATTTTGTGGAGAAGGTGATTGAGAAGGAGCGTCCCGACGGTATATTTCTTGCGTTCGGAGGTCAGACAGCGCTTAACTGTGGTGTGAAACTGTATGAATCGGGTGTTCTTGAGAAGTATAATGTCAAAGTGCTCGGAACTCCTGTCCGGGCTATCATGGATACAGAAGACCGCGAGCTTTTTGTCAAAAAACTTGATGAGATTGATGTCAAGACAATCAAGAGCGAGGCTGTTGATTCGGTAGAGGATGCCCTTGTGGCCGCCGATCGTCTGGGTTATCCCGTGATCATCCGTGCCGCTTATGCTTTAGGTGGTCTTGGAAGCGGTTTCTGCGACAATCGCGAAGAGCTTATATCTCTTGTAGAGCAGGCACTCTCCTTTTCACCGCAGGTGCTTGTGGAGAAGAGTCTGAAGGGATGGAAGGAGGTTGAATATGAAGTGGTGCGCGACCGTTTCGACAACTGTATCACGGTCTGCAACATGGAGAATTTCGATCCGTTAGGAATACATACCGGAGAGAGTATAGTCGTGGCTCCGTCCCAGACATTGTCGAATGAGGATTATCACATGCTCCGCAAGCTTGCTATAAAGATAATACGTCATATAGGGATAGTGGGAGAGTGCAATGTACAGTATGCATATGACCCGGAATCCATGGACTATCGCGTTATCGAGGTTAACGCCCGTCTTTCTCGCTCTTCCGCATTGGCATCCAAGGCCACAGGTTATCCATTGGCTTTTGTTGCGGCAAAACTTGGTCTCGGTTACGGTCTGTTCGATCTTAAGAATTCCGTTACCCGTTCCACATCAGCGTTTTTCGAACCCGCGTTGGATTACATCGTATGTAAGATCCCCCGGTGGGATCTCGGAAAATTCCATGGTGTAAAAAGGGAGATCGGAAGTTCTATGAAGTCTGTTGGAGAGGTCATGGCTATCGGCCGCACATTCGAGGAGGCTATACAGAAAGGCCTGCGTATGATAGGACAGGGTATGCATGGCTTTGTTGAGAACAAGCCGATCCGTTTCGCTGATCTTGACAGATCGCTTCGCGAACCTACCGACAAGCGTATTTTCGCTATCGAGGAGGCTTTCCATCGTGGTTACGATGTGGAGAGAATACATGAACTTACCAAAATTGACAGATGGTTTCTCGAGAGACTGCATGTCATCTACAATACAATGAAGGAGCTTGAGAGCTATGATTCTCTCGAGAATATTCCAGACTTATTATTACGTCGTGCCAAGGAGCAGGGATTCAGCGATTTCCAGATAGCGAGGGCTGTGTGGCGCGAGAATATGAACAGTAAGGCGGAGGAGTTGACGGCCAAGGTACGTTCAAGCCGTCTGGCCCGTGGAATACGTCCGGTTGTGAAACAGATCGACACTCTTGCCGCGGAATATCCCGCACAGACCAATTATCTGTATCTTACGTATAACGGCACACAAAACGATGTCAAATATTTAGGAGACCGGAAGTCAGTCGTTGTACTCGGCTCGGGTGCGTATCGTATCGGCAGTTCCGTAGAGTTTGACTGGTGTGGTGTGAATGCACTTATGACAGTTGCCAAGGCCGGTTATCGTCCAGTAATGATAAATTACAATCCGGAGACAGTATCTACAGACTATGATATGTGTGAACGTCTCTACTTCGACGAGCTGACATACGAGCGTGTGATGGATATCCTTGAACTCGAGATGCCTCACGGAGTGATACTCTCAACAGGTGGACAGATTCCAAATAATCTCGCCATCCGTCTTGACAAGGCACAGGTCAACATACTTGGTACACAGGCAAAGGATATAGACAACGCTGAAGACCGTAATAAATTCTCGTCTCTATGCGATGAGATTGGTGTTGACCAGCCGCGCTGGCGCGAGCTGACATCTATGGAGGATATAGACGAGTTTGTGGCCGAGGTCGGTTTCCCGGTGCTTGTGCGCCCCTCTTATGTGCTGTCCGGAGCCGCCATGAATGTTTGCTCAAACGAGGATGAGCTGCAGCGTTTCCTTAAGCTTGCCGCCAACGTTTCCAAGCAGCACCCGGTGGTAGTTTCCGACTTTATCCAGGGGGCAAAGGAGATCGAGATGGATGCTGTGGCACAGAACGGAGAGATCAAGCTGTATGCGATCTCCGAGCATATTGAATTTGCAGGAGTGCATTCAGGAGATGCCACCATTCAGTTCCCTCCGCAGAAGCTTTATGTGGAGACAATGCGCCGGATCAAGAAGATTTCCGGCAAGATAGCCAAGGCATTGCATATTTCCGGTCCGTTCAATATACAGTTCCTTGCGAAGGATAACGATATCAAGGTGATTGAGTGCAACCTCCGTGCGTCACGCAGTTTCCCGTTTGTGTCTAAGGTCTCAAAGCAGAACTTTATAGATGCCGCAACCCGCGTGATGCTTGGCATGGAGGTAGGGAAGCCCGCTGCATCCGCTTTTGATCTGGATTATGTAGGTATAAAGGCGTCACAGTTCTCCTTCTCCCGTCTGCAGGGTGCGGATCCCGTGCTTGGGGTTGACATGTCTTCCACCGGTGAAGTCGGCTGTATAGGCGATGACACGTCAGAGGCCATACTTAAATCCATGCTTTCCGTAGGATATACCATTCCGAAGAAGACTGTTCTTTTGAGTTCCGGAAACGCCCGCCAGAAGGTTGACCTTCTTGAACCGGCCCGTATGCTTCACCGCAAGGGATACACTATATATGCCACACCCGGCACGCAGAAATTCCTGCAGGATAACGGAGTTCCCGCAATTGTGGCTTACTTCCCGGCAGATGCTGACAAGCAGCCTCAGGCTCTTGATCTGCTCCACGCCAAAGAGATAGATCTTGTTGTGAACATACCTAAGAATCTCACAGTAAAGGAGCTTACAAACGGATACAAGATACGTCGAGCGTCTATAGACCTTAACATACCTTTGCTGACAAATGCGCGTCTTGCATCGGCGTTTATCCGCGCTTTCTGCGAGTTGTCCGTTTCTGATATCAAAATCAAGAGCTGGGACGAGTATTAAGCGCAGAGACTTGAGAAGATATTTTAATAAAAAGAGAGGGTGCAGTTCTGAATGAATTGCATCCTCTCTTTTGAAAATTTTGTTAGGATAGAGAAATGTCAGCGGGCATTGCTGCGTCCTTCATAATAGTTTATGAAGGCGTGATTTACGAGGCGGTTGCCTCCGGGGGTAGGGTAGTCGCCGGTAAAATACCAGTCACCGGGATGTCCCGGAATAGCCTTGTGCATCTCCTCTACCGACTGATACACGATCTCTATCTCCGCGCGGATGCCTTCCGGTGTCAGCATCTTTGCTATCTTTGTCGAGATTTCCTCATCGCTGAACGGGGAATAAATCTCTTTTACATAGTTCCGGATTTTTTCTTTCGGGAGTGAATTCTGCCCCATACACTTGCGATAGACCTCGTCTATGACATATCGCATTCCACGCTCTTCCAAAAGCGCCATAGCGGCTTTAAAAGCTATGAATTCGCCCATCCGGGACATGTCTATACCATAGCAGTCGGGATAACGTACCTGAGGGGAGCTTGACACAATTACCATTTTGCGCGGGTGTAGACGGTCAAGAATCCGGATGATGGATTGTTTGAGAGTTGTGCCGCGTACGATGCTGTCATCAATGACAACAAGGTTGTCGCCCGGTCTTACAGATCCGTATGTTATGTCATAGACATGGGCTGCAAGATCGTCCCTGGTCGCCCCCTCGGCAATGAATGTGCGCAGTTTTATATCCTTGATTGCCACTTTTTCGCGTCTGACGCGTCTGCGCAGTATGTGGGCAATGTTGTCATCGGTCAAATTGCCGCTTGCCGACAGATGCTGTATATCTCGTATCTTGCTTTTGATCAAATGGTCTTCTATCCCTTCTACAAGTCCGTAGAATGCCACTTCCGCTGTGTTCGGAATAAAAGAGAACACAGAGTTGTCTATATCGTTATCTATTGCTTTAAGAACCTGAGGAACAAGATGATGTCCCAATGTTTTCCGTTCGCGGTAAATGTCTGAATCCGAGCCCCTGGAGAAGTATATGCGCTCAAAGCTGCATTTACGGTTCTCCCCTTTCGGCAGAATCCGGTCAAGTCTTACGGAACCGTCTCTGTCCACGACGATTGCCTCTCCGGGTTCCAGTTCCTTAACATCGGAGATTGGCAGGTCAAAGGCTGTCTGTATGACGGGACGCTCGCTTGCCACAACAACAATCTCGTCGTTCCGATAGTAGAATGCCGGTCTGATACCGTTCGGATCACGCATAGCATACATATCTCCGTTGCCTATTATTCCGCAGATTACGTAGCCTCCATCCCATATCGGGGCACAACGTTTCAGCATGTTTGTGACATTCAGGTCTCGGGCTATTGCGGTTGAAAGATCCAGACCCGTGAGTCCGGCTTCCTTGTGTATTTTGTACAGTCGCTCATTCTCTCTGTCCAGAGCATGTCCGAGTTGCTCAAGAAGAAGGAATGTGTCTGCGTACAGACGGGGGTGTTGTCCGGTGCTGGTTATGGAGTTGAAAATTTCATCCACGTTGGTCATATTGAAATTACCGCAAAGCAGCATGTTTCTCGAGCTCCAGTTGTTGCGCCTCATGAAAGGGTGAACATAATTCAATCCTGACCGTCCGGTGGTGCTGTAGCGTAGATGGCCCATATAGACCTCTCCTACGAATGGGGTAAAGCGCGGGTCAATCTCTTCGGCTCTTGCTGTCTCCATCTGTTTGTGCGCGTTCGCAAAGATTTGTGTGATAGCATCCGATCCTAATGCCCTTTCGCGAAAGATGTACTCCTCTCCGGGAGGCATGTCGAGTTTGACACAGCCTATGCCGGCTGCTTCCTGCCCCCGGTTGTGCTCTTTCTCCATGATAAGATAGAGCTTATTTAAACCATAGAGGTGTGTTCCATATTTCTCTTTGTAATAGGACAGGGGTTTGAGGAGGCGGATCATGGCCACGCCACACTCGTGCTTTATCAATTCCATAAAAATTTTTTTATGTGTGCAAATTTACATATTTTGAATCCCGCTGCCAAAAAATTATAATGTGATTCTATGTTACTTTTGTTCTCTGTAATTTTATCGGTTTTGTTTCCTGTATTAATTAGCACCGTTCATTTCTTGTTCAAGTATCCAATAATTGTGATTAATTATAAAGGGGATTGATTATTTTTAATTCTCAGGGCGTTAAAACATCTTTGTGATTGTATTAAATTATGGAATATCAGTATTATATATAAATTAGAATATTTCTAAATAGACATGTCAAATAGATTGATTGTGGGCAAAATAAAGCACATGTACCTATTTTTGATTATCGTTGACTAAATTATGTCGATTTTTATTATTTTTGTAGTTTGTCTGAATGAATGTTCTCTAATATTATTCATATGAAGATAAATTTCATGACTGAGGGTGTGGGTATGCCCGATCTTGATTTTGACAAAGTAAGGAAGTGGATTGTCAAGGTTGCTGATAATTATGGTTTCAGTGTCGCTAAATTGAATTACTGTTTTTGCGATGATGAGTATATCCTCGAAACCAACAGGAAATTTCTTCAGCATGATTATTTTACGGATATCATAACTTTTGATTATACAAATCATGACAGGATTTCGGGGGATATGGTTATATCACTCGATACAGTGGCTTCTAATGCCCTATCAGTAGGTGAGTCCTACGAGCATGAACTGTTGCGGGTGATTATCCACGGGGTTTTGCATTTGTGCGGTATCAATGACAAGGGTCCGGGCGAACGGGAAATAATGGAGGCTGCGGAGAATCAGGCATTAACCAGTTTCTAACCGATAGAACTAATTAAAAGACATTAAACAGATTCTTAAGGCAAAGTTTTAGAATGAATTTTGATTTTGATGTAATCGTTATAGGAGCCGGTCATGCCGGATGTGAGGCAGCTGTGGCTTCTGCCAAGTTGGGTGCCAACACCCTGTTAATCACGAAGGACATGAACAAGATTGCACAGATGAGTTGCAATCCTGCTATTGGTGGTATTGCTAAGGGTCAGATTGTCAGGGAGATTGATGCTTTGGGCGGTATGATGGGTATTGTGGCGGACACTACGGCTATCCAATTCCGTATGCTTAATCGTTCTAAAGGTCCGGCTGTCTGGAGTCCGCGTGTCCAGAGTGACCGTGCAAAATATATTGATGCCTGGCGCGAAGTCCTTGATAGCGTTCATAACCTTTCCCTATTCCAGGATACTGTTACAGAACTGATTATTGAAGATAAGGTTGTCAGAGGAGTTCGTACATCTTTAGGAATTGAATTCAGGTCTTCTCAGGTTGTGCTTACAGCCGGTACTTTTCTTAACGGTCTGATGCATTTCGGTCCTGTGCAAATTGAGGGTGGCCGCATTTCGGAAGATTCCTCAAAGGGATTGACAGAGCAGTTGCGCGGTCTCGGTTTCGCTACAGATAGAATGAAAACAGGTACCCCCGCGCGCATAGACGGACGCACAATAAATTTCTCCTTGTGTGAAGAGCAGACCGGAGACCTGAACGATTTTCATAAATTTTCATTTCTTCCCGAAGTTAAAAGAGTCCTTAAGAATCGCAGTTGCTGGATTGTACATACCAATCCGGAGGTGCATAAAATTTTAAATGACAATCTTGCAGACTCTCCACTTTATAATGGTCAGATAAAAAGTATCGGTCCCCGTTACTGTCCGAGTATAGAAACCAAGATAGTTACTTTTGCGGATAAAGATTCTCATCAACTTTTTCTTGAACCGGAAGGGGAGATGACGCAGGAATATTATATCAACGGTTTTTCAAGTTCTCTTCCCTGGCAGGTTCAGATGGATGCCTTGTCGTGTGTTCCCGCCTTGAAGGATGTTCAGTTTTACAGACCCGGCTATGCAATAGAATATGATTTCTTTGATCCGCGTCAGTTGACCCATGACCTTCAGACGAGGCTGATTGCCGGACTATATTTTGCCGGACAGGTGAACGGTACTACAGGTTATGAGGAGGCTGCCGCCCAGGGGTTGATGGCAGGAATCAATGCTGCGAGAAATTCCAAGAATCTTCCTCCTGTTATTCTCGGACGTGAGCAGGCATATATCGGTGTTCTTATAGATGATTTGGTTACAAAGGGGGTTGATGAACCTTATCGTATGTTTACCTCCCGTGCTGAATTTAGAATCTTGCTTCGTCAGGATGATGCTGATGTGAGACTGACTCCGCTTGGCCATGAGATAGGGCTTGCGACTGAGGAAAGATATAATGCTCTATGCTCGAAACTTCAGCAACGTGATTCTCTAATATCCTTTTGTGAGAAATATCTCGTTAAAGGGACAGAAGCTATTAATGAGTTTCTTGTTAATATGGGAACAAGTCCGTTGACGCATTCCGTGAAGTTGGTAGAACTTGTCAAGCGCCCTCAAATGTCTATCAAGATTCTTGCGGAGAATATTTCAGCTCTGGCTCGGGAAATTAACAATCTCGAGGATTCCAGAAGAGATGAGATTATTGAGGCTGCCGAGATTCTTATAAAATATGGGGGGTATATTTTAAGGGAGCGCGAGCTTGCCGAAAAGCAGCAGCGACTTGAATACGTCAAGATTCCGGACTCCATGGATTTTGATTCCATCAAGGCATTGAGTACTGAGGCGCGGCAGAAATTGGCACTGCAACGTCCTGCGACAATAGGGCAGGCTTCACGAATTCCGGGTGTGTCTCCGGCCGATATAAATGTTCTGTTGCTTTTGTTGCACAGGTGAGATTAATTGTTCCACGTGGAACAATTTAAACAGATAATACTGAAATTAAATAAATTATAAGATGAAACAAATTGAGGATTTAAAAAAAATCATTCGGGACGTTCCGGATTTTCCGTCAAAAGGGATACTTTTCAGGGATCTCACGACGATGATTAAAGACGGAGAAGCGTTGCATTTGACGGGCAAGGCTCTGGCTGATCTTTATAGGGACAAGGGTGTGACAAAGATTGTGGGTATTGAGTCTCGCGGTTTTATCGGAGGATCGATTATGGCCTATGAGTTAGGATGTGGTTTTGTGCCGGCTCGCAAGCCGGGTAAATTGCCTGCGGTTACCATAAAGAAGGCATATGCCAAAGAGTATGGTGTCGATACAATCGAAATGCACAGCGATGCAATCAATGAAAATGATGTGGTTGTGCTGCACGATGATTTGCTGGCTACAGGCGGTACGATGCGCGCGTGCTATGATCTTGTGAAGTCGATGAACCCGAAGAAAATTTATATCAATTTTATCGTAGAGCTGACAGCTCTGGAGGGTAGAAAGAATCTTCCGGAAGAGTGTGAAGTGACATCACTGCTTAAATATTGATCGCAATATTTTTACAACATTTTATTATAAATTACTCGGATTTATCGGAATCATTCCGTTAAGTCCGAGTGTTGTATTAAGTGAGTATAAAACTGTCTATAAAAACTTGCTTATATAATTATGTCAAATAGCGAGGATAATGATATTCTTGCCGGAGCCGGCAGAAATATAGATGAGTTCGGAGGATTCGAAATTGAGATAAATCCGGATCGCACAGCCCAGGATATCCGTGACAACCGTCCTGGGAAGCATCTGCGCGAGAAGATTCTCGGATTGCCCGAATCACCCGGTGTCTATATGTATCTTGACCGGACAGGGAAGGTGATTTATGTGGGAAAGGCAAAGCGCCTTAAAAGAAGGGTATCGTCTTATTTTAACCGGAGACATGATTCTGTGCGCACCAATCTGCTTGTGCGCAATATTGTGGATATGCGTTTCATCGTAGTCGCGACAGAGGAGGATGCACTGCTGTTGGAGAATGCGATGATTAAGGAATATCAGCCCCGTTACAATGTCCTTCTCAAAGACGACAAATCTTATCCCTGGATCGTGGTTACAAAAGAGCTTTATCCCCGCGTATTCATGACGCGAGAAAAGGGGTTGAATGCACGTTATTATGGTCCGTACAGCAATCTCCAGTCCGCAAAAACCGTGTTGCAGCTGATACGGGAGGTATATCCGCTCCGCAGTTGCCGACATGCACTTGATGAGAAAAGTATAGCCCGCAACAAGTATTCGCTTTGTCTTGACTATCATATCCATAAATGCCTCGGTCCTTGCAGGGGGCTTGTCAGTCCTGAAGGCTACGGTGAATACATAGCGCGGGTAAGACAGATACTCAATGGGGAGACAGTAGAGCTTGAACGTTATCTCCGCGAGGAGATGAATAAACTCAGCGAACAGTGGAAATTTGAGGAGGCGCAGGAGGTCAAGGAGAAATATGAGGCGGTAAAGAGGTATAATGCCAAGAGTGTGATAGGTGATTCTGCGGCGGTGAGTACGGACATGTTCGCCTATGTGGAGAATGGTGAAAGGGCTTTCGTTAATTTCATGCATCTTGCCAAAGGGGCGGTGACACAGAGCCTGAACCTTGAGTTTCGTCTGCAGAAAACGGAGGTTACGAGGGAGGAGATTCTGTCGCTTGCAATTGCTGAGATAATGCAGCGTTTTGAGCGAGAATTCAAGGAAGTGATCGTCCCGTTTCTTCCTGATGTGGAATTTAAGGATGTGCAGTTTATTGTTCCGCAGAGAGGGGAGAAGCGTAAGGTTCTTGACATTGGTGTGAAGAACGCTACCCAGTATATG
Source organism: uncultured Muribaculaceae bacterium (assembly GCA_948788915.1). Taxonomy (GTDB): domain Bacteria; phylum Bacteroidota; class Bacteroidia; order Bacteroidales; family Muribaculaceae; genus Lepagella. The sequence continues at coordinate 18,220 of CAQFOZ010000027.1, forward strand.
AATGACCTCGAGCGTCAGGCTGAGAAAATGAATCCGGAGAGAGGTGTGGAAAAACTCATGGCACAGATGAAGACGGATTTCCGTCTTACTCGGGAGCCAAGGCATATCGAATGTTTTGACAATTCAAATATTCAGGGTACTAATCCTGTTGCAAGTTGTGTTGTGTTCCGCAATGGCAAGCCGGCGCGTCGTGACTATCGTCATTTCAACATAAAGACGGTGGTCGGAGCCAATGATTTTGCGTCAATGAAAGAGGTGCTTCACCGCCGATACACACGCATGATGGCCGAGGGAGAACCTTTGCCGCAATTGGTGGTGGTGGATGGAGGTAAAGGTCAGTTGAGTGCAGCCGTGGAGGCTTTTGACGAGATGGGAATCCGCGGAGAGGTCGCGCTGGTGGGTATCGCGAAGAGACTTGAGGAGATATACTTTCCCGGAGATACATTGCCGTTGTATATAGATAAGAAGTCGCAGAGTCTCAGGGTGATACAGGCATTACGGGATGAAGCTCACAGATTCGGGATAACGCATCACAGGAATAGACGTTCTAAATCTCAGGTTAACAGCGAATTGGATTCTATTTCGGGTATCGGACCCAAGACAGCCGCCACACTTATGAAGGAATTTAAAAGTGTTAAAAGGATGAAGGAGGCAACTTTGGAGCAATTGGAGGTAGTTGTAGGAAAATCAAAAGCGGCCATTGTTTTCAGCCATTTCCACCCGCAGGTAATAATAAGATAGTGTTGAAATTTTTTTCGTGTGATTGCGGTTATAAACCAATCATATTTTTGATGTGTTTATTTATCATAATTAATCATAATTAAATCACGCATAGCGCGGAAGAGTTTTCAAGCACATTAAGATTATAAAATATAGATATTATGAAAAACACGAGATTAGGAAGAATATTCATTGTAAGTGCAATCGGAATATCATTATTGGGAGGAACATCATGTTCTTCAATTAAGAATACGTGGGACGGAATGTCGCAGTCCGGTCAAGGTGCTACGGCAGGAGGTGGAATTGGAGCCGCTGTCGGCACGGGTGTCGGCGCATTGATCGGAGGCGGTAAAGGAGCCTGGATCGGCGCCCTTGTCGGAGGTGCTTTGGGGGCGGGTACCGGTGCGTTGGTAGGTAACTCGATGGACAAACAGAAAAAAGCGTTGGAGCAACAGCTGTCTCAGGTCAAATCTCAGTCTGATCAGAATTCGCAGGCGATAGAGGATATAAAAGTTCAGATGGTTAAGGATCGCAACGATTTGGATGCAATTAAGGTTGTGATGGGTAACTCGGTTTTGTTTCCTACAAACTCCTACAAGCTTTCAAGCGAGGCAGATGCCGCTTTGAACTCATTGGCATTTAATCTAAAGCAATTTCCAAATACGGATGTCACAGTGGTGGGATATACCGACAACACCGGTGCCGAAGCATACAACATGACATTGTCGGAAAACCGTGCTCAGAGCGTGGTAGATTATCTTGAGTCACATGGCATTGCCGCGAACAGACTTAAAGCGGTAGGGAAGGGTGAGGCCGATCCGGTTGCCTCCAACTCTACAGTGCAGGGCCGCGCTGAAAACCGTCGTGTCGAGATTTACATTACAGCAGACAAGCAGATGATACAGCAGGCAGAACAGGGCAGGCTGTAAAGTTGCCGACGGATCTTGGAAACCGGGAGGTAGGGGTGATAGGGCTAATAGGGCTAATAGGGGTATCTTCTCAAGTACTTTGTTAAGAATAAAAACTTGGACTGAAGCGGTTCGGTCCAAGTTTTTTTCGTAATTTTGCGGAAAAATAACAGGTAAAAAGAAAAGGTAGAATTGAGATCCCGGGAGAATACATGCTTCCGAGGGGATCTCTTTAATGTTTTCCATTATGCAATTGATTGGTAAGCCGGATTTTAAGCCGGCGTTGGTCGCGGCATTCAAGAACTATAATGCCGCAAAGTTTCGTGGAGATCTGATAGCCGGTATTGTAGTCGGCATAGTTGCGTTGCCATTGGCAATCGCATTTGCAATTGCTTCGGGTGTCAGTCCGACGGTCGGTCTTGTCACAGCGGTAATCGGTGGCTTTCTTGTATCGGCATTCGGCGGAAATTCCGTTCAGATCGGTGGTCCTACGGGAGCATTTATTGTAATCATCTACAATATAATCCAGTTGTACGGTCTTACGGGGCTGGCCATGGCAACTTTCATGGCGGGATGTATTCTGCTGTTGATGGGTTTTTTCAAGTTGGGTACAATCATCAAGTTTATCCCTTATCCGATTGTGGTAGGATTCACGGCCGGTATCGCCCTTACAATCTTTTCGACACAGATGCCGGATTTTTTCGGATTGACGATTAATGAGGCTGTTCCGGGTGATTTTGTAGGGAAGTGGAAAGTTTATGCCGCCAATTTCGGCAGTATCGATCTTACTACTCTCGGAGTAGGGGTCGCCTCTCTGCTTATAATCATATTGACACCAAAGATCTCCCAGCGTATACCTGGGGCTTTGACTGCTATTGTGCTTGTCACGGTTGTTGTATGGGTGATGCGTGAGTTTTTTGGCATAACCGGCATCCAGACAATCGGAGACCGTTTTGGCGATCTGTCACCATCTTTCCCTAGACCGGCTTCTATAGGACTGAATATGGAATCTGTCAACCAGCTTCTTCCGTCAGCGTTTACAATAGCCATGCTTGGTGCGATAGAAAGTCTTTTGAGTGCTACTGTTGCCGACGGACGCACGGGAGACCGTACAAACTGTAATACGGAACTCATAGGGCAGGGGATAGCCAATGTAGTTGTGCCAATATTCGGCGGCATCCCGGTGACAGGTGCGATTGCCCGTACCATGACAAACATCACTAACGGGGGAAGGACACCTGTTGCCGGAATAATTCATGCTGTAGTATTGCTTGCGGTGTTTATGTTCGCCATGCCGTTGATCAATCTTGTGCCGATGTCGTGTCTGGCGGCGGTGCTGATAATGGTGAGCTACAATATGAGCGGATGGCGCACAGTGGTTGGAATGGCAAACAATCCGAAGGGTGATATCTGGGTATTGATCGTCACTTTCCTTCTGACTGTAATTTTCAACCTTACAATAGCCATTGAGATTGGTTTACTGTTGGCGGTTGTGGTGTTTCTCCGCCGAATCACGGAGAACACAACCATCAAAGTCTATGGGGAGCAGCTTGACGCGGCCGCCGATACTGATATGAGTCATCATGAGGTGCTGGATCTTGTGCATGGTGTCTCGGTTTATGAGATTGACGGGCCGTTCTTTTTCGGTGCCGCTACGAAGTTTGACGAGATAATGCGTTCGAGTGCCCAGGAGAAGCCTGTGGTGCGTATAATACGAATGCGTAAAGTTCCGTTTATAGATTCGACGGGGCTTCATAATTTACAGATCCTGATTGAATCCTCTCAGCGTGAAAACATACAGATTGTTCTTTCCGGTGTGCGAGAGAATGTAAGGGTTGCGTTGCACAAGGCAGGTATTGACACTCTCATAGGGGGTGACCGCATATGTGATCATATATCGAAGGCTGTATGTGTGGCCAATGCCATAGCTGAGGAGAGAAACAGGATCTCAAGTGTGAGTCCGGCGTGACGGATACAACCTTAAAATTCCTCGAAAATAAATTTAAACAGTTTCTAACAGATAAAAAATGGTAAATCTAAGTGAATTCAGCAATGGAATACAGCATGTGGGTATTCCGAGTTCGGATGTGGACCGCACAATCGAATTTTACAAATCTCTTGGCTTTGAGACGGCTTTAGTTACATCCAACAAACCTAATGACGAGAAGGTGGCTTTTCTGAAGATGGGCAACCTGGTTATAGAGTCATACGGCAATCATGACACGGTGAAACGTGTCGGTGCGATAGATCACATAGCCATTGATGTCAAGAATATCGAAAAACTTTACGAGGAGATAAAAGGGGCAGGATATCGTTTTGCCGAGCCGGGGCTTCAGTCTCTTCCTTTTTGGGAAAATGGAATTAAGTATTTCATTATTCTCGGTCCGGACGACGAGAAGATTGAGTTTTGCGAAATTCTGTAATGTAAAATGTAAAAAATGTATTATGTGTCCGGATTAATCACTCCGAATAAATGAATTTACACATGGAATAAAAAAGAAGCGCTCTGAGCGCTTCTTTTTTATTCCATGTGTATTTCTTCGGGGTTATGTCTGAAGCCGAATTTGACGTGTTTTTATTTGTAAGAGGGCATTGCTCCGTTGCGGGTGCATACAAAGGCGGATACTTCCACAGCTTTCTTATGTGCGTCACTGATGCTCTTTCCGTTCAGGAGTTCGGAAATGAATGCTCCGGTGAAAGAGTCTCCGGCACCAACTGTGTCGGCAACCTCAACCTTGGGTGTCGGCACCCATGAGGTTTCCCCGTCTGCAAAAACATAGCTGCCAACGGCACCCATTGTTTCCACAACCATCTGAAGACCATATTCATCCTTGATTTTTCTCAAAGCCTCCTCATCACTCATATCCATCATGCCGAACATATCCTTGATCACGGCAACTTCGTCGTCGTTAATTTTAAGGATATTAGCAATCTTCAGTGATTTTTCAATCACTTCTTTGGAATAGAAATCCTGACGGAGGTTGATGTCAAAGACTTTAAGTGTCTTTTCCGGTACAGCCTCAAGGAATTTGTGGATGGTGTCGTAAGATTCCTTGTTGCGTTGTGCCAGAGCACCGAAGCATACTGCGTCACATTCTTTTGCGAGAGCTTCCATGTCGGGGGTGAACGGAATATAATCCCATGCCACGCCCTTGCAGATCTCATAGTTGGGTACACCCTTCTCATCAAGAGTAACCTTTACTGTTCCTGTCGGTTTGTCAATAACGGGAATGATGAATTTCACTCCTTTCTCCTTGAGATTGTCAAGAATCTCTTGCCCTAACTCGTCATTGCCTACAGCGCTGACTCCCCAGCCTTCATTGTCTCCGACCTGAGCCGCATGGTAAGCGAAGTTGCATGGAGCGCCTCCGAGTTTTTTCCCGTCGGGGAGCATATCCCAAAGCACCTCACCGAGTCCTACTATTTTCTTTTTCATATTTGTATCCGGTATTAGAAACTGTTTAAATTTATTAAGTATTCAAACTTAAACAGTTTCTTAGAGTGTGTTAACTTTTAATTTAATCGTCAAGGGAGATCATCACTTTCATGCATACCTCCGGATTGTTGTCGATACAATGGTAGGCGTCAGCATAGTCAGTGAATTTGTAACGTTGGGTAACAAGCGGCTCTACTTTCAGTCTTCCGTCTGCAAGCATCTCGGAAGCAAGAACGTAGTCTTCATGTTTGTACATCATTGAGCCGATGATGCGTAGTTCATGCTCGTCAAGCTCTGCGAAATTCACATAAGGAGGTTTTGAGAATACGGCAACAATAACGATGTCGCTTCCTTTTTCTATGTTTGCTACAAGATCGGTGATACATGGCTGTGCGCCGGAAACCTCAAACGCAGCCTGGAAGCCCTCGTCACCGAACACACGCTTCACGGCATCCTTGAACGGTTCCTTGAGAGTGTTGGCTGTGTTTTCAATTCCGCACTCTTTAGCCTTTGCAAGACGCAGGTCGCTGATATCGGTAATCAATACCTTTTTGGCACCACGTCCAAGCACGCATTGTGCCACGAGATTGCCGATTGTGCCGGCTCCTGTTATGACAACGTTCTTGCCTTTTACATCTGTACGTCCTGAGGCATGCACACCAACTGCACAAGGCTCCATCACAGCGATCTCTTCATAGCTCAGTTTGCTGTCTGCTTTCACGATGCGGTCTTCGGGAACAATGAAATAACGCTGAGCGCATCCCGGAGCCTGGAATCCCTGTACACGCAGTTCCTCGCAGACATTATAGCGACCTTTTTTGCAGGGGCCGCATTTGCCGCATACAAGTTGCGGACGGGCCGATGCCTTGTCTCCGGGTTTTACTGCTGTAACATCTTTTCCGACTGCAATTACTTCAGCACCATATTCATGTCCCTGAATTACCGGGTATGTCACGAACGGATGCTGACCGCGCCATACATGGATGTCGCTGCCACAAACTCCTATATTGTGCACCTTGAGAAGAATCTCGTTATCTTTCAACATTTCGGGGGTAAGTTCCTCTACTTCTACGAACTCGATTTTGCCGGGTTCTACAACTCTTTGCTGTAACATATCTTGTTTATTTTGTATTTGTTTTTAGTTTCTTAGGGCTAATTTTTTTTAGGGTCTTTAGGGTCTTTAAAGACTTTAAAGACCTTAAGGACTTTAAGGACCAGAATCCTCTTTTGTCTTTAAATTCTTCTTGTATTTTAATTCTTAAGGTTTGTGCCGTAGCTGAGGAGAATGTCGCGCAGTTCGTCTGTGTTTACCTTGCTTACCGGAATATCTTCTTTCACACTCAGAGCGGCCGCTGTTCCGACTGCCTGGCCGATACCCATGACCGATGCCATGACACGAAGTGAAGCTGAAGCGACTCCATCGGCGGAAAGGTTGCGACCGGCCACAAGCAGGTTGGGGAACTCCGGATTATATAGCGAGCGGTAAGGCACGAATCCTGCGTCTTTCATAAAACTGCAGGTCTGTTCTGTGCTTTTTGCCGAGTGTATGTCTACCGGATGGCATCCGCGTGCTACTGCATCCTCGAAATCCTGCGCGTTCAGATATTCATCGCCTGTAAGGGTGTGGGCACCAAGTATACGGCGCGTTTCGCGTACTCCGGTCTGTATGCCGGTTGCTATCAGTTCGGCATCCTTGAACTCCGGTATGTATTTGCGGAGAAGTTCTGTATAGCGGTGTGCGTGCTCGCGCAGCGTACAGCTTGCCAGTGTCTGGTCGCGGTTGTCGATCATGTTTGCCTGCATACGGGTCATGTTCACCAGTGCTATCCCTTTGGCCATTATGCCGCAATACCAGGGCCCACCGAATGTCGGCATATCCTCCTTGCCCTCTTCACGCAACTTTGTAAAGAGATCTCGGATACGCAGATCGTGGTAGTTCACACCCTGTTGTGAATGGCGAATCATCGGAAGGGCATCTGTATCCACGTTTGCCAGCATGAATATCAGCGACGGAGGCTGTGTCTTTCCTGTCATCGGTTGCATGGGCACTTTTGCCATGGCGGCAAGATCAGAATCTCCCGTTGCATCGATAAACTGTTTTCCGGCAATGGCTTCCGCACCGTTCTTGTTATCGATGATCACATATTTGATAACGTTGCCATCCATCTCTATCCCGGTGATGTAAGAATTAAGATAGAGTGTCACGCCCTCTTCAAGCAGAATGCGTTGTGCTATCAGTTTGTATTTTTCCGGAGAGAATGTGATGTTGCCGAGAGGCTTTTCTTCACGTGCGCCGCCGACTTCAATAAGTCTTTCCACGAATTGCCATGGCAGACCGTCGTTTATTCTGCGTCCGTTGTAATTGAAAACGCTTATCGGATTCACGTAGGCGTTTGTTGCCATGCCGCCCAGGAAGTCGTATCTTTCGATTATAGCTACTTTTACACCACGCTTAGCCGCGGCCCAGGCCGCCATAATTCCGCCTGGTCCGCCACCGCAGACCACAACGTCATATTCACCGATTACCGGTATTTCTCTTGTCTGTTGTATTGTTGCCATATTTTGTTGATTGTGTTTGGTTTCTTTTTCTTTTCTTTTTAGGGTCTTTAGGGTTTTTAGGGTTTTTAAGGTCTTTAAGGACGTAAAGGATACTAAAGACTCTCAGGTCTTTGTTTAGTTTCAGTCTCTCCGATAGTCTTTGCGATCGAATATGGCGGGACGTTTAAATATCTCTTTCCATTCGTTGCCAAAACGGTCTTTCAATCTGATCTCAACCGGCTGATCAGGGGTTTGTGCCTGAATCACGAAAATGCGCCTGTTGCGTGGGATTCCGTAGCTTTCCGGCCACATATCGCACCAGTTTGTGCGTCCGATAAGATAGGTGGCGGTGTAAAGCGGACTGATACCCCATGTGTTGTCAACCGAAAGGGCTTTGCCGTTTTCCGTGGCCTCAAGCGAACCTTCGGGATCCCAGCTGAATACCGATACGATTATTGAATTATCGGGATATTCGGAATAATCCGTTATATCTGGGTAGTGCATCTTGAAGTTGCGTGCCTCTCCGTTAGTTGCGAACCATTCTTTTACTTTGTTGATGTCGAACGCAAAGAATTGTTTGTCCGACGGATATTCAAACGGTTCGAATCTCCAGTCCACCTTCTTGCCATCGGCATTGAATATCTGGTATCCTACAGGATTTCCGTCGGGAGCGAGGTTTTTGCCACCGAACGCGGAGTTCCACCACCAGCTGCCACATGCACCGACTATCGTATGGTCCCACACAGTATTTTCAAATCCCTCGGGGGACGGGCAGAGTGCGTTCATATGTGTATGGCCTGTAAGGAAGTGCACATCTTTGTACGGGGCAAGAATTCGCTGCAGATCCTCTACGTTTTCTTGGTTGGCTTTGACATAGACTTCCTTTTTGCTGCCCGGTTTCTCTCCTACCGTATGTCGGAACATAGGGCAGTGGAAAGCTATGAAGACAGGGGTGTCTTTGTCTTTGAGCTGTGCAAGATCTTTTTCAAGCCATTCCAGCTGTTCGGGGGTAATGCGCTCCTCATAGTTGCGCGCACCGGTTATGTCCTTATTGATTTTCTGGGTAGGTGACGGCTTGTTTATGTAATATACATTGTCAAGCACCACATAGTGCACGCCTCCGATATTGAAAGAGTAATATCTCGGTCCGAAAGCCTTCATGTACGGTATTGCCGCCCGAAAATCCATGTCGGGACCCTGCGCTGCTCCTCCGTCGTTGTCATGGTTGCCCGTGACATTGAACAAAGGTGTCGGATAATGGCAATCGTTCAGGGTCTTGCGGAATTCTCCGATAGGATAGAGGTTCTCATACCAGAAACTGTCCCACGAGGCGTCACCGAGATTCAATGTGTATGTTGGTATCCCTTTTGCATTGTTTGCGGTCACAACCTCTTTGAGCCGGTCCACATACGGATTTGAGAAGTCCTCAACATCGTTGCGTTCGTTGGCAAGATGGATATCGGTAATTACAATCATCTGATGTCTGTCGTTATTCTCCTTGTCGAGAAGGAAATCGTGACGTTCAGGTGTGGCCGGATCCTCGGTCAGGTCTGCCCAGAACTGAGGTACAACATCATTGCGGGATGACATATATCCTGAAGGTATGGTGATGAATACTTGTCCGTTTTTCTTTTCAGATTTCAGACGGTAGACGCCATTTTTATCAGTCTTTGTAATCAGATAACCGTCAGATACAACCACATCCGCCACAGGTCTCCCGTTGCATTCCACCACACCTGTCACGGTTGCCCCCCTGGCATTGCCTGTTTTCAGAGCCGACTTGTATGTCGACTGTGCTCCGGCTGTGGAGGAAACGAGTAACAAAGCAGATATCAGTATTATCGATTGGATTTTCATGAACGCTTCGGCTTATCAGATGCTTCTGTATGTTCCGTGTATGGATTTTACTTTATAATCCTGGTTTTTATCATCAAGAATAAAAATCTTGTACTCGCCTGTGGGAGCCACGCGTACGACGATATGTCCTTCCCATGATTTCACATTGCTGAAATAGTTGGAAAGTTTGTTCTTGTTGTCGGAATCAATGCCTGTCGTGAAGATGCTTGCATTCGGTGATACGGCTGTGAATCTGCCCAATGTTTCGGGTCTTGGCTGTACATCGCGCCAAGGACTTACAAGGATCTGTTTCGGAGCAAGTACCCTCAGAAGTTCGGGGCTGTTGGTATTGGCTGTGCCGTGGTGACACGCCTTCATCATCTCTACTTGTTTCACAACAGGAATGAGCGGGGCTTCCGAATCAAGCCAGGGAGTTGTGGAACGTGAATTGTATTGCAGGTCTCCGGCTGTGAAATAGTCAAATTTACCGAACTTCAGCATAAAGCCCACAGAATAGATGTTTTCTTTTGGGGAAGCGGCTTTTATGGCAGTCTGATCCGGATTCCCTTTTGAGTCGACAGGGAGATTGCACTTCTTGTCCTGTCCGGATCCGGTCCAGTACCATCCTCCTGCGCATAGAATGCGGATATCAAGATTTCCACTATATTTAGAAGGATTGTAGTTCATTACAACCTGATCGTTATGGCCTACATTTGCCGGTTCATAGACAGTCCCTTTTGTTTTCTTTGTCCAGTCGAGGAATTTGATATAATCTTTCATTCTTGCCTCTCCCGAACGGTCTATGGGTGTGGTGTATCCGCGGTCTATGATCTTTTTGAAATCGAGAAGAGTTCCGACTTCGTTGATTCCGTTAAGATAGAAACCACCCTCAGGGTGTTTTTTGACAGCCGCTGAAACAGGGCATATGCTGGCATATGTCTCCGGGAAATTACCCATGTGGTCTGTATCGAAATGGGAGTTCATCCAATAATCGACGGTTTGTCCGTGAGGATTGAAATGTTTTACGTAATCCGCTATTACAGTTCCGGAAGATATATTCCCGTTCGGGCGGTATTCCAGAGGCAGTTCGGCTATGCCGTTTGTTTCGCAGACTTTCTTGGTTAGTAAGGAACCTGCGGCGTCAACGAGAAGAGTTGTTCCGTCGGGTAGGATGAAAAGATAGGATTCACCGCGTCCGGTGCTGATTGAATGTATGTCAAGGGTCCCTTCTGTCCATGCAGGAAGTGTTTCGCCAACTTTGGCGGTGAAATACTCGGTAGGGGTTGTTGTGCCTCCGCCGGGATTTGGATCCGGGTTTGGATTCGGATTTACAGGGGATGTAGGTTCGTCCCCGCCACAGGCTACGGCCGCTATTGTCAGCCCGCTCAGGAGCCCGCAAATTGTAAAGATCTTAAGATATTTTGTTTTCATGTTCAGAAAAATTTATTTTATGATTAATCGTTTCAAATACACTCTGAGAGTGTGTTTATTTTTAACACGAATTTAATTTTAGAGAATGTATACTAAATTCTATTGACTCATATAAAGGATCTTTTTGGCTAATTTCTCCAAGTTTCATCAGTCACATAGCCCGCTATGCTCCTTCTTCAAGTTGAGAAATTACCTCAAAAACCTCTCTTTATCTGAACCAATGTTAAAAGTAAAAACACTCTTAGCTATAAAATTAATAAAATTCATATAAGTAATGTGTATGAGAAGAAATTATTTTCAAAAAAATGGGTCTAACTTCAAGGAAATTAAGTCGGGAACGTTCCCCCGTGTTTTCGCATAGATATGTTTCAGCGGCTTGGGACAAGCCGCAGTCCCGGCACAGACGGGTATAGTGGATAATTAGAGATGGCAGGGTTATGAAGAATCGCGGATATCAAGCGCATCGAATGCGCTTGATGAGAGGGGTACGGAAAGGTGCGGATTTTAACGCGGATTTTTTATTCTCAGGTCGAGGGACGCAGAATCGCTGTTTACGAAAAAATGGAGCCATTTTTTCGTAAAGAGTACGGATGGGTACGGATGTCGCACGGATTGCACACCCGGGTACAACATTGCTGTGTAAGGGAGTGTTAAAATGTATTTTCGAGGAATTTCCGAATTGATAACTTTCTCGGAAGGCTCATGTTGCATATTCACGAAGATATTTTTCAGCGGCTTGGGGACAAGCCGCCGCCCCGGGCACAGGCGGGTATAGGGGATAATTAGAGATGGATGGTTATGAAGAATCGCGGATATCAAGCGCATCGAATGCGCTTGATGAGAGTGGTACGGAAAAGTTATAGCAGTGACGACCCGACGGTTGGGAGGTGAGGCTGTCCCAGCTTCACAATTTACAAGACACTCTCTTATAAAAACAGTTTCTTAGAACAAGTCGGAATGGGAGCCTGTGTCAATCAGTAGAAGTATAAGTTTATCATCGTCTTGTTCCCATACCAATAGCCAATCCGGTTGAATATGACATTCCCATAAACCGGTGTAATTCCCGGAAAGTTTATGTTTATGGTATTTTTCAGGTAATGAACCGGAAGTTGACAAAATATTAAGACACTCCTTGAATTTGCTAATATCCAATCCTCTTTTGATACATTTCTTTAAGGATTTTTCAAAATGATGGGTAGTGTCAATTGAATACATGTTCAGATGCCGAGTTTTTGGAACATATCGTCGGCAGACGAGTAATGATTTACATATCCTGTACGGGCTTCTTTTAAAGCCTTGTCTACACCTGTAGCTTTCCCTTTAGATCTTGCAGTTCTTGCGATTGACACGCCTTCTATTGAGGAAAGAATTTTTTTCAAATGGGGTACAATGGATTTGTTTTCAATATTTATGGTTATTTGTGTCATAGTAGCGTTAAGAGATATAAAACAAGCAATGAATAGTGCAAATATACAACAAAACATTGATTTTTAGAAACTGTTTAAATTTATTTTTGAGGAATTTCCGAATCCTACTCTCAACTGGCAAGTGCAAAATTATCGATTATTCGGAAGAAAACATTC
>CAQFOZ010000028.1 GCA_948788915.1 uncultured Muribaculaceae bacterium
GAGTAGGTAACCGCCGCCTTGAAGGGGTCCGTCATACGACGGACCCCTTTTTTTTTGCCCTTGCCCGCATCCGCTATTTTTTTCGTCGAATATTCTTCGTATATTTGCGGGTTATTAGGTTTTTGATAAGAATATCGAATAAATATTTTTCGATTATGCTAAGTAGAAGATATAATCTTGTCAATAATGTGTGTGGCTGGATAGTTTTCGCTATCGCACTTGTCACTTATTGGCTTACCCTCGAGCCCACGGCTTCTTTCTGGGACTGTGGCGAGTTTATTATCCAGGCAGACAAGCTTGAAGTAGGTCATCCGCCGGGCAACCCTATTTTTATGCTGACGGCCCGTTTCTTTGCTAATTTTGCGGGCTCGGATGTTACTAAGATCTCATTAATGGTAAATGCCATGAGCGGTCTGCTTTCCGCTTTGACGATCCTTCTCCTTTTCTGGACAATTACCCATCTGGTAAGGCGTCTCATTGTGAGAGATAGTGACACACGTTCATCTGATGATTCGGCAGAAAACAAGAGTCGCAAGTCTAAGGATATCTCCTTGACCCAATATTTATTGATTATGGGTAGTGGTGTTGTAGGCGCGCTTGCCTATTGTTGGAGCGATACTTTCTGGTTCTCGGCTGTGGAAGGTGAAGTCTACGCTTTTTCCTCATTTTGCACGGCACTTGTCTTTTGGCTGATACTTAAATGGGAAAACAGGGCCGATGACCCGCACTCTGACAGATATCTGATAATGATCGCTTATGTGATAGGTATCAGTGTGGCTGTGCATTTGCTAAACCTGCTATGTATCCCGGCAATCGTTCTTGTGTTTGCCTATAGGAAGTACAAGAATATGAATCTTGTGAAATCGCTGATGGCGCTTGGCGTGTCGTTCGTGATTATAGCTTTGGTGTTATTCGGACTTGTTCCCGGCTTCATAAAGATGGCTCAGCAGTTTGAACTTTTGTTCGTGAACGGTTTAGGTCTGAGCTATAATTCAGGAGCATTGTTCTATGCGTTTCTCACTGCCGGTGTCTTCATATGGGCACTTTATTCTTTATGGCAGCAGAGATCGGCACTCATGATCCGAATCTCCTTTATTCTTGCTGTTGCTCTCTCCGGTATGTTCTTTATGGGCAGCGGCTGGATGATAGGCATAGCGCTTCTTATACTGCTGTGCGCATGGTTCTATTATATTAAGGATAAAGGAATCCCGGTAAGAGTTTTGTCGAATATAATGTGGAGTATTGCGGTTATATTCATAGGATATTCCAGCTATGCGCTCATACTTGTCAGATCGAGTGCAGACACCCCCATGAATCAAAATTCACCAGACAATGTATTCGATCTTGCCTCATATCTTAACCGTGAACAGTATGGAGAGAATCCTTTGATTTACGGGGAGACTCTATATTCCGGTCCGATGAAGAAACAGATGGGTATAACTTCCGATACAGTGGCCCATCGTGAAGACGGTTCGGCAGTGGTGGCAAATTATCCTGTATACGATCAGGTTGTAGAGAAAGGAAAGCCTCAGTATGTAAAGGGTGTGAGAGGGGCTGTGCCAACATCGGAATATGCTTTTCTTGATCAAGGAGAGATAGACAGAAATGCGAAGCTTGCAGCGAGAGGGAAAGACTATTACGTGAAGCGCGATTATAAGCCGGAAGTAAAGATGAATCCGGAGCTGAACATGCTTTTCCCACGTATTTACAGCCGTATGCACCGCGATGCCTACCGTCAGTGGGTGACACTGGATACAGTATCTTCCAACATGAGGGAGATTTATGCGGTTGATAATGAAACGGGAGAAAAGGTGCCTGAACTCGATTTGCAGGGCGAACCTTTTATCAACCAGATGACCGGGATGGTGAATTATCCCCAGAAACTTGCATATCGTCCGACATATCTCCAGAATCTGGAATATTTCTTCAACTATCAGCTGACACATATGTATATGCGTTATTTCATGTGGAATTTCGCAGGAAGGCAGAATGATGTGTTGAATCAGCATGGTGAAATGGATGCGGGTAACTGGATTTCCGGTATTCCCTTCATTGACAATGCACGTCTGGGAGACCAGTCGCTTCTTCCTGATGATCTCGGAAAAGGAAACAAGGGACATAATGTTTATTATTTCCTGCCCTTGATATTCGGACTGATAGGTCTTGTGTGGCAATCATTCAAGGGCAAGAGGGGAATCGAGCAGTTCTGGGTGGTTTTCTTCCTGTTCTTTATGACCGGAATAGCGATTGTACTTTACCTCAACCAGCCGCCAAACCAACCGCGAGACCGTGATTATGCATTTGCCGGTTCGTTCTATGCATTTGCAATCTGGATTGGAATGGGTGTGGCCGGACTATGGCAGTTGATCCGGATGATTGCCGGAGAACGTAAAGTTGCGGATAAACCTTATGTCGCGGCAGCTGTTTGCCTGGTAGGGTTAGCGGTTCCGTTGCAGATGGTAAGTCAGACATGGGATGACCATGACCGTAGTGGCAGGTACGCTGCGAGAGATTTTGCGGTTAATTATCTTAATAGTCTGGAACCTAGCGCGATAATATTCTGTAATGGCGACAATGACACATTCCCGCTCTGGTATGCACAGGAAGTGGAAGGTATACGTCCTGATGTCAAGATAATAAACTTAAGTTATCTTGCCTCTGACTGGTATGCAAACCAGATGAGACAGGAGAGTTATGAAGCCGCACCTGTGAATTTTACAGCTAAACCGGAAGATATAGCATACGGCAAAGCGGATGTTACTATTCTCGGGCGTGAGACAGCACCGGCAGATTTGTTGCAGAGTCTCAAACTGATATATTCAGGGCAGTCATATAACAAGGATTACCGTTATAACCAGTTCCCGTCAAGGGTAGTGACAATACCTGTGGATAAGAAAAAAGTGATTGAGCGAGATATTGTCGCAGCGAAAGACTCTGCGGAGATTGTAGATGAGATTGTGATAGACCTTGGAAGTGCTCCTGCAATTACCGGCAAGGGGTATGTGAGTCTTGGCGAGTTGCTGATGCTGGATATAATAGCCACCAACGCAGCCAATGGCTGGGAGCGTCCGATTTATTGGTGTTCCACAGTCGGGAATGAATATCATGTCGGATTGACCGATTATCTCCGTGGTGTGGGTATGGCCCATCAGCTTGTGCCTACACGACAGAGCGGAATTCCTGCCAGAGCTGACAGGGCTTACGATGTGGTGTTGAACTATAAATGGGGGGGTGCTGACAAAGCAACCGAGAAATGGGCTCCTTATTTTGATGAAACAGTGAGGAGAATACTTGTCACTACAAGATCCTCAATGCTCGATGTGGCTCAGGAACTGATTTATGAAGGCGACAAGAAGGCTGCTGACGGAGACAGGAAAGGAGCTGAAGCGGAATATCGCAAGGCTCTTAAGGTGGCGGATTCCATGAACAGTAATCTTTCGGAAAATGTGAGCCGGTTCGGCGTGTCCGTGGCACTGACGTTGCCGGAGATCTACGGTGAACTTGGAGACAAACTTGGAGATAAGAAATTGACCAAACGGGCTGTAGACATGCTTTGGAACCAGATGGAAAGGTTTATCCAATATGTGGTTTATCAGCAGAACATAGCATTGAACTTCGGGAATGTTCCATTGACAATGGAATCACAATATATGCCTTATCAGTATTGGCATTTCATTGAGTTGTACAAGCAGTATGGCGGAGATGAAAAGAAACTGGATCAGTTGCTGAAACGCTACGGCTTTAATCAGAAGGATCTCAAGGCCGCGTATGACCATGCATATGGAAACGGCACCGCGGATTCCTCTGATCAGCAATACAGCGTTGACGAATATATAGAAGAACTTGCGGCTGTGGCAAAGATTGTGAATGAGCTTGCCGCATTATCTCCCGAAGAATATGCGAAACGTCCACTGTCGGACCGTCAGTATGATACTGTTTATTACGAGGCATACCAGCAATATTTGAAAGCCGGAATAACAAAACAGGAGATGGATGCCAATCCGGAAATACGTAAAGTTGATATGGCCCGGAGCAAGCGTCTTGCAGAATCCTATGGAATGTAAAAGCGCTTGCTATCGTTTAAGTTTGAATATTTACTTAAGAAACTATTTATATTTAAATGTTTATTGAGCGGCCGCCGGAATGGATACGTAGAAAATTGAACGGTGCCCTTTTCAGAATGGAAGAGGGTGGCGGGAAACGTGTATACCTGACATTTGATGACGGTCCTATTCCGGAGGTGACCCCACGGTTGCTGGATCTTCTTGACAGTTATGGAATCAAGGCGACATTTTTTATGGTGGGCGACAACGTCAGGAAGTATCCGGGACTCTATGAGGATGTAAAGAGACGTGGACACAGAATCGGGAACCACACAATGCATCATCTTCAGGGACTGAAGGAGAATTGTGAGAGATATGTGGCAGATGTGAAAGAGGCCTCTGGATATCTTGGGACCGATCTCTTCCGGCCTCCGCACGGGTGGCTGAGAAAAAGTCAGTTCAGCATCCTTTCACGAGACTACAGGATAGTAATGTATGACCTTGTGACAAGAGACTATAGCAAGCGTCTGACAGCAAGGGATGTTTTTGAGAATGTAAAGAGATATTCCCGTCCGGGGTCGATAATTGTGTTTCACGATTCTCTGAAAAGCCTCCCTCGCCTTTTTGACGCTTTGCCAAGAAGTATAGAGTGGCTCAGGGACAATGGTTATGAATTCGGGGTTTTGTGATAGTGTCAATATGCTTTTAATTGTCCGGTTGACTCAAGTTGTAACAAAAGTAAAATAGCAATATAGGGACGGAAACAGATATGGAAGAGGGTAATGATAAAAAACGGGTTTTGGTGGTAGGCGCCGGTGGCTTTGTCGGAGGATTTCTTGTGTCCGAAGGTTTGAGGCGCAGTTATGAAGTCTGGGCAGGGGTCCGGGAGTCCACATCGCGCAAATGGCTTGCCGATGAGCGAATAAAATTTATTAATTTTAATTTTGAGGAGACTCACGAAATTGCCGCGCAACTGAACGCGGCGCTTCCTGCAGACGAAAGATGGGATTATATCGTATACAATCTCGGAGCTACCAAAGTGACAACTTATTCGGATTTCTCAAAAATTAATTATGAGTATCTGCGCCATTTTACTACTGCCCTGAAATCTGCAGACAAGATGCCTGAGAAATTTTTATATATCAGTTCTCTGTCTGCCATGGGGTGTGGAGATGAAAAGAATTATACTCCTTTTGACGAAACGATGATACCGATGCCCAACACCAAGTATGGCGCCTCCAAACTTAAAGCGGAAATGTGGCTTGCGATGGATGGCATACCATACATAATATTTCGTCCGACGGGGATATACGGTCCCCGGGATCATGACTATTTTCTGATGTTGAAGTCGATAGCCAAAGGTTTTGATTTCTCAGTCGGTTTCAGACGGCAGATGCTCACATTCATATATGTGGAGGATCTTGCGGAAGCTGTATATGAGGCATTGAAGAAAGCTCCGGTGAAAGAGACTTACAATATATCGGAAGACAGATCGTATACTCAGGGGGAATTCCGTAAACTTGCCGGAAAACTTATGTCAAAGCGACTTGTGGTGCCGGTAAAAGTGCCGATATGGGGACTGAAAGCAGTTTCCGCCGTCGCGGAGAAATGGGGTGTCATGCGTCTGAAGCCCTCTACTTTGAATAGAGACAAGTACCGAATTATGAAGCAACGAAATTGGAATGTAGACATATCCAAGGCCAAAAGTGCGTTCGGATTCAATCCGCAGACCTCGCTGGAGGAGGGGTTGCGCAAATCTGTTGAATGGTATAAGAAGGAGGGTTGGCTGTAAAGGGATCACGGAAGTATCGTTTTCGTTGTTGCGTATATAGACAATAGGTAGAATGCAGGATTCAATAAGACATACATCGGGTTGGGAGAGCGTAGACGAGGTTATGGTGCCGAGTCATACGCAAGAGAACCTTATTCCTGTCGGCATGAAACAGGAACAGACTGCATTGCCGTCAAAACCGAAAATATGGCATGTCGCGGATGTTCGTAATGATTCACTTGCAAAGGTGCGTGAGGACTCAATAATCATAGCAAGGAATGATTCTCTTGCAAGATTGCAAAGCGGATATGGAATTGTTCTTGAAGATCCTTATTATATAGGGGATAAGGCGCGGGAGATTTCCGTAAAGAGAATTAATTCCTTTGATGGCGGTATCTCCTGGATACTTGCATTGCTGGCTATTCTATTCTGTCTTGTTTGTTTTAAATCGAAAAGTAATTCCAAGTATTTCAGGCAACTCTTCAGGGATCTGAAAGAGACGAGGCTCCGTCATAACATGTTTGACAGTACAGTGAGGGAGAGTTCTTTCATGGTGCTTCTTAACATAACATGGATTGTATGTGCGGGAATATTGCTGTGGGATGGAGTCCGAATTTATCTTGATATGCATCAGGGTGCTGCTCCATCTGTTTCTCCGGTGATGGGGATAATGATCTGCACGGCAGTGGCAGCTGCGTATAAATTGTTCATGCATGTAGCTTATTGGGTGACAGGATATGTGTTTTCAGACGGGAAAACTACCCGGGAATGGATAAAAGGGGCAAATTCCGCATCGGCTCTCGAGTCGATAGGCCTGTTTCCGCTTGCGCTCGCAGTGCTCTGTTATCCTGGAGGATTAGAGTGGGCGGTGATTATTGGAGCTATACTGTTTGGAATGGGCAAAATGATGTTCATATATAAAGGAATAAGAATTTTCTTCAGTCAGATTGCTTCATTATTGCTTTTTTTGTATTATTTTTGTAGTCTTGAAATTATACCGTTGATTATTGCATTTGCCGGTGCTCTTCAGTTAATCAGAGTGATTTAAGTGAATTGGGTAATTATCAGGTAATTACGAACAGCAGCGGTCTTTGATATATAGAATGAGAATATTAATATCACAACCAAAACCCTCTTCTGAGAAATCTCCATATTACGATATCTGTAAAAAATATGGTGTGGAAATGGTGTTCAGACCATTTATAAAGGTTGAGGGTCTTACAGCCAAGGAGTTTCGTCAGGCAAAGGTGAATCTTGCGGATCATACAGCAGTGATATTTACATCGCGCACGGCTGTAGACCATTATTTCCGTCTTTGCGAAGAGACGAGAGTAAAGGTGTCGGATTCGATGAAATATTTCTGTACAACAGAGTCCATTGCCCTTTATCTACAGAAATACATTGTTTATAGAAAACGAAAGATATCATTTGGAAAGAACGGTAAGCTTGATGATGAGCAATTGCTTGCAGCATTCGCCAAGAATCCAGGTGAGAAGTATCTTTTCCCTATTTCTGATGTTCATAAAGAGAATGTTTCCGATTTGCAGAGCCGAGGGTTAGATGTCTCTAAAGTAGTGATGTACCGGACGGTAAGCAACGACTTTCAGCCGGGAGAGGATCTTGATTATGATATGCTTGTATTTTTCAGTCCTTCCGGTATAGCTTCGCTTAAGAAGAATTTCCCTGATTTTGATCAGGATGCGCGCCCGACGTTTATCGCGACTTTCGGCTCGACGACAGCCAAAGCAGTTGAGAATGCCGGTCTGCGTCTTGATGTTTCTGCTCCTTCTCCGGAAGCACGATCTATGCCGGAGGCAATAGATAAATTTTTGGAATCTAGAAATTTAGCCCAAAGATGAGGTAAAAGCATCAGACAATAAGCTTCTGAAGCATGAAAAACTTTGACGATACAAATTTCGGCCGTCTCTATCTTAAAGACACGGCCTTTCAGGATTTGATGCAGAAGCGTATTTTTAATGTGCTTCTTATTGCTACTCCTTACGATGCGTTCATGCTTGAGGAGGATGGGCGTGTTGATGAGCAGATATATTTTGAATACAATGCTTTGAATCTGTCGTCACCTCCGCGATTCACCAAGGTTGCCAATTATGCGGAAGCATATGAGGCATTGGCAGAAAAACAGTTCGACCTCATCATTGCTATGCCCGGTGTGGATATCAGTGAGACATTTCAGGAGGCGGTAAAGATCGATGAGATGTACCCCGAAATTCCGTTGGTGGTACTTACACCGTTCTCCAATGAGGTCAGACGCAGAATTGCCAACGAAGACTTGCGAGGTGTTGACTATGTATTCTCATGGCTTGGTAATGTTGATCTTATCCTTGCCATCATAAAGCTGATTGAGGATAAGATGAATGCCGACAACGATATTATTGAAGTTGGTCTTCAGGCAATACTTCTTGTGGAAGACTCAATTAGATTCTATTCCTCGATTCTTCCACATCTTTTCAAGTTTCTTCTGAAGCAGTCCTTACGCTTTTCAACAGAGGCATTGAACGAGCACGAGCAGATGTTGCGAATGCGCGGACGCTCCAAGGTGTTGCTTGCCCGCGACTATGAAGAAGCTGCAGCGCTGTTGAAAAAATACGGTGACAATATTCTCGGGATAATCACAGATGCAAGATTTCCGGTTAATGGAGAAAAGGATCCGGAAGCCGGAATGAAACTGGCCGGACTTGTCAGAAGCAAATATCCTTATACCCCGATAATAATGGAGAGTCAGGAGAGTGCCAACCGCCGTGATGCCGAGAATCACGGATATGTGTTTCTGGATAAGAATTCAAAGACACTGCCACTTGACTTGCGGGAGGCTGTGACCAAGAATTTCGGATTTGGAGATTTTGTGGTGAAGGATCCTCAGACAGGAGATGAACTGATGCGCTTCCGCAATTTGAAAGATCTTCAAAGGGAAGCCATAGGCATTCCTGATGAAATTCTGTATTATTATTGTTCAACCAACAGTGTGTCGCGTTGGCTCTATTCCCGGGCGCTATTCCCTATAGCGGAAGTCCTGAAGGGTTTTGAGTTTACAAATATTGAGGATGCGCCAAGGGTGAAACGCCTGATATTTGAGACAATCGTTAAATACCGCAGAATGAAGAACCGGGGAGTGGTAGCGGTTTTTCATAGGGATTCTTATGACAGCTGGAGCAATTTTGCCCGCATAGGAGAGGGAAGTCTCGGCGGTAAAGGACGTGGATTGGCATTCATAGACCAGATTATCAAGCGTCATCCTGTTTGCGATGATTATCTGGGGGCCCAGATAACGATTCCTCATACGGTGGTGGTCTGCACGGATTTGTTCGATGAATTTATGGATTCCAACAATCTGTATAATATTGCTTTGTCCGATGCTTCGGACGAAGATATACTCAGGGCATTTCTTGATGCACGTCTGCCGGATGATTTGATTGAGGATTTTAAGGCGTTTTTTAACGTGGTGCGTCGGCCTCTCGCCATCCGGAGCAGTTCATTGCTTGAGGATTCACATTATCAGCCGTTTGCAGGGATATATTCAACATATATGATTCCTTATGTAGAGGATGAGGAGGTAAGAATGAAGATGCTTACCGATGCTGTGAAGGGTGTTTATGCATCCGTGTTCTATTCGGATTCCAAAGCTTATATGAATGCTACGAGCAATGTGATTGACCAGGAGAAGATGGCGGTTATATTGCAGGAGGTGGTAGGGGAGGATCATGACGGATTTTATTATCCGAGTTTTTCCGGAGTGGGGCGCTCCCTCAACTATTACCCTACCGGTGATGAAAGATCTGAGGAGGGTGTGGTTGAAATAGCCGCGGGCTTGGGAAAATATATTGTGGACGGAGGAGTGGCGTTGCGTTTTTCTCCTAAACATCCCGACAAGGTGTTGCAGACATCTACTCTTGAACTGGCACTCCGTGATACGCAGACTTCGCTATACGCATTGCAGGACCATCGTGGAGGAGGAAGTGAGTTTCAGGTAGATGACGGTTTTAATATCAGCAGAATCCCTGTTGCAGACGCTTTTAAGACTGGAGCATTAAAATATCTTGTATCAACGTTCGATTTTAATGACAGGATAATCCGGGATAGTGATTCGGGAAAAGGGAGAAAGGTGGTGACTTTTGCAAATGTACTTAAGCACAATGTTTTTCCATTGGCAAAGATTGCGGATTTCATGCTTGAGACCGGTCAATATGAGATGGGACGTCCCGTGGAGATCGAATTTGCGGGAAATATAAATCCGGATGCTGTCAAGAACAGTGAAAAGGGAACTGTTTACTGGTTGCAGATGCGCCCCATTGTAGATACAAAAGAGATGCTTGACAATTCTATCATGGATGTGGCTGATGACGAACTTATATTAAGAAGCGAGACGGCATTAGGGCATGGTCTGATGGATAATGTAAAGACAGTGGTTTATGTAAAGAGGGAAAATTTCAACTCTTCATATAATCAGAGGCTTGCTGATGAGATAGGTGGCATAAACCGGGATCTTACAGAAAGAGGGGAGCCATATGTGCTTATAGGTCCCGGAAGATGGGGATCGTCAGATCCGGCACTCGGAATACCAGTCAAATGGCCGCAGATAGCTGGAGCGCGTCTGATTGTGGAAAGCACGTTGCCCGGCTATCGTATAGAACCTTCGCAGGGAACGCATTTCTTCCAGAATCTGACTTCTTTTGGCGTGGGATATTTTACAATAGATCCTGACGGTGGTAATGGTTTCATAGATATGGATTATCTTGATTCCCTCCCGGCGGAGCATGAGAGCGACAGTATTCGTGTTGTGCGTTTTACCGATTCTCTGACCATTGCCATCAATGGCAGGAAGTCGAAAGGAATCGTGCGCAAACCATAGGTAATCTTTTTCCGACAGACGGCAAAAGTATATACAGGCAAAAAGCGCCTGAGGGATCACCCTCGGGCGCTAATCGGTTTTATAAGCTTTGTTTTATCGAGATATTTCTATTTTATGCAAACTTTGAGAAATCAGCCTGAAGCATATCTCCCTTCTCTATGAATGCATCATGAAGCGCAAAAGCAGACTGGAGAGTATGAGGTGTATGACCTCCCTTTGAAAGCTTCAGATAATCCCACATCAATTCCTTGTACATCGGATGCACGCAGTTCTCGATGATTGCTTCCGCACGCTGACGCGGATCCTTTCCACGCAAATCAGCAATACCCTGCTCGGTTGCAAGGATCTTGACAGAGTGCTCACTGTGGTCAACATGCGATACCATCGGTACGATTGTAGAAATTTTTCCACCTTTCTGGATTGACGGGCAAGAGAAGATTGAGAGGTATGCGTTGCGGCAGAAGTCTCCCGAACCTCCTATGCCATTCATCATCTTTGTTCCCAGCACATGGGTGGAGTTCACATTTCCAAAGATATCTGCCTCAAGTGCCGTGTTCATTGCGATCAGACCGAGTCTGCGGACAACCTCCGGGCTGTTCGAGATCTCACCAGGTCTCATCAGTACTTTGCCACGGAAGAAGTCTATATTCTCCATGAAGCGCAACATTGCCTCGTCCGAGAATGTCAGCGCACAGGTTGATGCGAAAGTACATTTCCCTTCTTGCATAAGATCCATAACGGCATCCTGGATAACCTCTGTGTACATCTGGAAATGAGGAATCTCAGGATTCTCGCCAAGTCCATAAAGCACTGCATTGGCCACATTTCCCACACCGCTCTGTATCGGCAGGAATTCCTTGGGAATCCTTCCTTCCCGCAACTGCGAAGCCAGGAAGTTACAGATGTTCTCACCTATCTTGTGACTGATCTCGTCAGGAGCGGTGAACGGTTTGATACTTTCCGATGCATTTGACGGAACAACACCTACGATCTTTTTCGGATCAATCTTGAGAACAGGACTGCCTATGCGGTCTGTCGGAGCATAGATTGGAATCTCGCGACGGTGAGGAGGATCCAATGGAATATAATTGTCGTGGAATCCACGGAATGAGTTTTTATAATATGAGGAATACTCAATTATCACTTTCTTTGCCATCCGGGCAATAGTCGGTGTCATTCCCAAACCTGCGCCAAGCACAACTTCTCCATTGGGACTCATCTCGGTCACCTCGATAATAGCAACGTCAACATCGCCATAAAAGCCGTAGCGCATATCCTGCGACAGATGGCTGAGGTGCTGGTCGAAATAATGGATTCCTCCTCCGTTGATCGACTTGCGCATGTCGCCATGACTCTGGTAAGGCGTACGGGCATTGATAGCTTCAGCACGCGCCAGCTCTCCGTCTACATGGTCATTTGTAGACGCACCGGAAAAAATATTGATCTTAAATGGCTTACCCTCGGCGTGGAGCTTCCTGGCACGTTCTGCCAATGCTACTGTCACCACCTTTGGAGTTCCGGAAGCGGTAAAACCTGAAAAGGCTACGTTGTCTCCGTTTTTAATAAAACCTGCGGCTTCCTCGGCCGTGATGAATGGAATGCTCATTTCTTGATGTTTTAGTCTATTTAAATGGTATTAGTTGTTCGTTTATCCACAATTTTTTAATTTTGCACAAAAATAATAAATTTATGCAACAATCTAATATAAAGAATAATTTTTTTATTCCTTCAAACGATAAAAATTGCACACCATCCAAAAAAGTGCGCATCGAAACATATGGCTGCCAGATGAATGTTGCAGATTCCGAAGTCGTGGCAGCAATGATGGAGATGGCAGGATATGAGACAACGGAAACCGATACAGATGCGGCCGCCGTACTGCTCAACACTTGCTCCATCCGAGACAATGCTGAACAAAAAATATATACTCGCATAGCATATTGGAATTCTCTGCGACGCAAACTGGGACGAAACATAATAATCGGTGTGATCGGCTGTATGGCCGAACGTCTGAAACAGGAGCTGATCGAGAAACATGGAGTGGATATCGTGGCCGGACCTGACGCCTACCTTGATCTGCCAAATCTCGTGGCAGCCGCCGAGACCGGGGCTCCGGCAATTAACATCGAACTGTCCACTACCGAAACATACCGCGATATCGTTCCGAGTAGAATAGGATCCAACGGGGTTTCCGGATTTATCTCCATAATGAGAGGTTGCAATAATTTTTGCTCCTATTGCATAGTGCCGTACACACGCGGACGCGAACGCTCACGCGAACCGCAAAGTATACTTCGGGAACTCGCAGACCTCCGCTCCAGAGGTTTCAAAGAGGTAACACTTCTTGGACAGAACGTCAACAGTTATAACTTTGTTGCAGAAGGTTGCCAGGCCGTTGATTTCCCCTCCTTGCTCGAAATGGTAGCCGTTGCTGCCCCCGACATGCGTATACGTTTCACAACCTCCCACCCCAAAGACATGAGCGACAAAACGCTTGAGGTTGTAGCGAAATATTCCAATATAGCGCGACACATTCATCTCCCGGTGCAGAGCGGAAGTAATTCTGTGCTGAAAGCCATGAACCGTAAATATACGCGCGAATGGTATCTTGACCGCGTAGCCGCGATACGCCGTATTATTCCCGATGCCGGACTGTCCACAGATATGTTCACCGGGTTTCACAATGAATCTGAAGAGGATTTCCAACAGACCTTGTCGTTGATGCGCGAGGCAGGTTTCGATTCCGCTTTTATGTTCAAATACTCCGAAAGGCCCGGCACTTTAGCCAGCCGCGAAATGCCTGACAACATTCCCGAAGAGGTGAAAATCGATCGTCTGAACCGTATGATCGCACTACAGAACGAACTCTCGCTTGAAAGCAATTTGAAGGACGTAGGAAAAGAATTTGAAGTATTGGTTGAGGGTACATCCAAACGCAATAAAGACGAGCTGTTCGGACGCACGTCGCAGAACAAAGTTGCGGTCTTCCCCGCTTCCGGACACAACCCCGGAGATTTTGTCCGTGTCCGCATCCTCTCCGCCACCTCTGCCACTCTCCTCGCTGAGCTGGTCGATTAAAAACCGGTTAAATGAAACAAGTATGGCGCATTTCCTGTTTGCCGGGAAATGCGCCATATCACATAATTGATGCTACATTTAAGAGAATATTTATAACATTACTTTTAAAGATTTACCTGCCACTCGTATAATATACATTCCGGCATTTGCCTGAATTTCCAGAGTCGGGGCAACTCCTTTCGCAATCAGGCATCCGGAAACATCATATATCTCGGCATGTTCTCCATCCTCAACCCCGGTCAGGGTAATGATATTTCCGCTTCTTTTAACCGAAATAGCATCTGCGACATATATTGAGCCAACACTTGAAACAGCTCCTTCCGCTATATTGGTGAACCTGCTCCATGGATATTGCGTACGATAAGATTCCACCGCACCGGTTGGCACTGTCAGGACAGACTTCTCGTATGCACCATTCATGAAATACACCTCACCCAAGGATGGGGCTGTAGAAGAATAACATACCACCTTGTCTGTAGGGTATCCGGAAAACTCAAGCATTCCGCCAATCTCGCTCACCTTCTCTCCAAATTCTATGGTGGTAGATACAGACCGGGCCATTCCGGATTGATCCGGAGCGTCAACATTTACTCTCAGAATATAGTCAAACCTGCTGTCTTTTATCACCGGTTTTAGATTCCTTCCTATGTAAAGCCGGTCTTTTACCGCTATTTCAACAATACTCCTGTTTCCGAAATAATTCAAGGGTTCGGAGGAATCCTTTATAATCAATGTTTCCTTTGATGGAAGATAAGCATCCTTTACGCTTGACGGCAATGTAAGAGACTTCAAAGAAGTTGTTGATTCAAAACAGTTGCCAAGATATTCCAAACCCTCATTGAGTGTAACAGAGGAAAGATTCCCGCATCTTGCAAAAGCGAAGTCTCCTATATAAGAAACAGACCCCGGCACATTCAATGATGCCATTCCCTGCCCCTCAAATGCTGAATTTCCAATGGTTATAACGCCATCGGGAATTGTCAGTTTTGTAATTGAGGGCTCATCATATGTTGAAAAGGCATCTGCGGCAACCGACAGGGTTCCGGGTTTAATCTCCAGTGAAGAAGGAACGGCTCCTGTCCCTTTGAACCCGAACAGACAGTTGTTGATATAGACAAGACCGTCAGGTTGAGATGTAAAAATCCCCGTACCTTTAAACGCATCCGTCCCTACACTTGTAAATGGAGGAAGATCAAGTGTTTTCAGGTTTGCATCATTTAGGAATGCGCGTGCCCCGATAGCAATCCCTTTCCCTGCGACTGTCGATCTGGTTCTGGACGCAATTGAAACAGACTGCAGATTCGGACATGATGCAAACGCTAAATCCGGGATCGCACCAAGATTAGGAGACAGTCTTGCCTCGGTTAATTGAGTTGCCTCGAATGCTCCTTCTCCTATCGAATCCACATGCGCAAGAAATGATGCCGTCCGCAAGCCCGATCCATAAAATCCCCGTTCACAGATAACTACAACATCATTCTCATTATTGATATTCCTGACTTCGGGATATGCTAAACGGCCCTTGGGGATACGCGTAATTCCTCTCGGAATAGAGATATTGCCATCAAATTCACCCCCTCCAAGATTCAGGCTAACACCCGGTCCATAAGGAATCCCATCGAAATTTCCCGTCAGCCAGCTCTCGATAGTGCCGGTGTAAACGATATTCTTTATCCATTGGGGAATAAGAGCAAACATCGGAATAATCAGTTTCTTGCCTGAAAACTTCAAACCGTTGATTTTCTTATATCTGTAAAACGCATAAGGTTTAAGCACAGTAACAGAAGCCGGAATCTCAAGCACACCTTCAAGCAACACGGAGCTTCCTCCCTTATTGTAGTAAAACTCCTTTGCTATGCTCATCGGGCTGGTGCCTTCCGGGTAGTTGTCTCCATCAAATTCAATATTAAACCAATCTTCCAAAGTGCCTTTGAAGATAACTTTCTGAATATAGAAAGAGTCTTTCACATCGAATGCTCCGTCACCAAATGATTTAAAACCGGCATTTATAGTCATTTCCTGGATCTTCTCTGCGCCACAGAAACAATTATAACCTATGCTTTCAAGTGAATTAGGGAATACAAACGACGTTAGACCACTTCGGCTAAAACAGTAGTCACCCAAAGTTTTCACTCCATCCGGTAAATCTATTTCTTCCAGGGCTGCACAACCTGCAAAAGCAGAGTTTCCAACCGACACAATATTTTCAGGGATGTTGACACTTGTCAAGGATTCACACCCACTGAAAAAGGAATTTCCAATTGTTTTCAAACCCGCAGGTAGCACAACAGTTTGCAAAGATTTGCAACCAGAAAATGCATAGTCCCCCACCGATACAACATTTTCAGGTATGCTTACACTTGTCAAGGATTTTAACCCACTGAAAACGCTGTGTCCAATCGTTTTCAAACCCATAGGTAACGCGACAGTTTGCAAGGAAGTGCAACCCTCAAAAAAACGATCACCCAGAGTTGTTATCTGCGCAGATATATTAATAGATTGTAAAGAAGAGCAGTTTTTAATAATCTGTTCACCAATAGTCTTTACGCTTGCAGGAATATCCAGAGATTTCAAGGACGTGCACTCGTAGAAGGCATAGCTTTCGATAGAGGAAAGACCCGCAGGAAGAGTAACCGATGTCAGGGAAGTACAATTTGAGAAAACATAGCTTTCGATAGAGGAAAGACCCGCAGGAAGAGTAACCGATGTCAGGGAAGTACAATTTGAGAAAACAGAATTTCTCAATGTCACCACTTTTGAAGGGATCTTAATGCTTTTTAATAATCTGCACTCATTAAAGATATTTTCAGGCAATTCCATTATATCTTCAGGGAGATTGACAGCTTCAAGTTTATCGCATCTCTTGAAAAGGTTTGCCGGCAAAGTCTTGATAGTAGAGGGCAATGTGACCGAGTTCACGGCTTTCCCTTCAAATACCGATGCCTCAATCCCTGTTACTTTTACGGTTATCTCCTCTTCATCTTTCTTATAAGAAACCTGCGGAGGAATCGTTACGGCTGCTCCAAGAGAGTCATCATAGTAAATAGCTGTTGCCTCTCCCGCGCCTGTGGTCTGATAGGTAATACCGGCATAATCAAATGTATCCGCCATTACGGCTCCGGCATACAGCACAGATGCAATAATCAGCTGCAAACGCAATAAACCGCGAATATATGATTGTTTCATAAATACTTCATTTTTTTTGATTCAATAATACCTTTGGTGGAATCTCGGATCAAGCCGAGATCTCCACCTTTCTAAGAAATCCAAACACTCTAAATACTCAACGTGTGATTTTGTCAAGCCGGGTCAGAAGCTCAGTCCGATGCCGACGCGTACACCGGCGTTGCGCCCGCCGTTTTTAGTGGTCTCTTCTTCTTCGTCGGACAAGAGGAACTTGTAGTTGCTTGCCCCCCAGCGTCCTTCTACAAACACGGAAAGGACTTTCCAAGATATCTGTGTGCCGAATGTAACGAACGGCACGAAAGCTACGCTGAGATTGTTCTCGTCCTCATTAGACTGCATGAGGAGTGATGCGGTAGGCATGAAATTGCAGTATATTTTTCCTTTGAGCGCAGCCAGGTTTTTGTTCATTTTATAGAACGGTGCGAATGTGGCGGAGACACCGACACCCATGGCAAGATCAACCTGATGGTTGCCTATGCTGGGGACATCGTCTTCCTCGTCGTCATAATCATAATCATAATCACCTCCATTGCCGTAGTCATAGACATAATCATAATCATCCGGATCCCAATTTAATCCGTTAAATGACACCGTGTTGGAATAGTTGGTATAGGTGATGTCAAACCATGTGGCCTCTATGCCGAAGCGCATGAAACCTCCGATCGGTTGTTTATGTACAAAGTAAGTCTTGGTCAGACCCAGCGAGAATCCATAATTTGGGTTGAGGGTGCAGCCTAACTCTTTGTCGTAGCCGATCTCTACCGGATTGATGTGTAAGGAGTTGAAGGCCATGCCTATTTTAAAGGTTTTCTGCCTTCCCCAGAGATCGCCCGACATTGCAGGCAATGAAAACATTACGGCTACCATGGGAGCCACGAAGAATTTCAGTCGGTTCATGATGATGTTTTTTGTGTTATTAATTAATATGATACCATTGACATTCATTTGCGAATGCCAATGTTCATATTTTGACATTTCAACGGATCCTGACGTGACCTCTGCTGACTATGCGCCAAGGTGTTGTCTGTATCTGTTGGAATGTCGTTAAAAACGACAAATCGTATGTCCATGTTGACGGACATGCTAACATCTTACCGTTTCTTCCAATGAAATTTCCGACGTTTCATTCTGATTGGAACAAATAGCATACGCTATAATATGTCAGGAAGCGAAGCTTCCTTGTCGCAAAGGTAACCAAAATGTACGTTATGCACAAGAAATATATCTTGTAATTTTTGATATCTGTGTACGTTGTATATGTAAAATGCAAATAGAAGATGATTGTATCTGTGATCAGAAATTTTCATATATGGAATGCTCCTCTGAATATTTTATTACAGAGAATAGTTTAATAATGTGGAATAAATACGCACGACAAAGATGATTTATTTTATTGAGAAAGGAGATATCTTTGCGATAGAAGGTGTCGCAAGTTATGCGCATGGTTGCAACTGTGCCGGAGCCATGGGAAAAGGTATCGCGGTTCAATTCAGGGACAAATTTCCAGAGATGTATAAACAGTACAAACTACTGTGTAAAAACGGAGAATATCTACCCGGAGATGTTTTTGATTATAATTATGGAGAGGGACATGTCTATAACCTTGGAACCCAGCTTACATGGAGAACCAAAGCCAAAATTGAGTTTATTCGGGCCTCCGTATCAAAAATGTGTGAATTAGCAATTATGGACGGTGTTACAAAAATAGCTATGCCGGCAATCGGAGCCGGACTTGGAGGCCTGATCTGGAATGATGTAAAGGAAGAGATAGAATTGATTTCTCATAGATATCCTGATGTCGATCTGTACGTTGTTGAACAATATTCTCCAAATTTGAAACACTGAAGTATGTGTGTCTCCGGACTTAAACTAAATGTATGTGTAAATTGTACTTATAAGTAAGTATTCAAATTTAAACGACAGCAAGTGTTTAAAACTAAACAATATATTATTATCACTATATTCTTATGAAAATTAATGTAACTTATGTGATTTCGGCTTTGCTCCTTTCGGCGGGCATATTCTTTTTGGGTGTGTTTATACGGTCGGGTATTAACAACATGGCTTATCGTGACCGGCAGGTCACTGTAAAAGGACTTGCCGAGCGCGAGGTAAATGCCAATACCGTAACCTGGCCCATACAATACAGTGTAGCCGGTAATGATCTGCAGGCTCTTTATGATCAGGTGACTGATTATAACTCTAAAATAATCAAGTTTTTGACATCCAACGGTATCCCTGCGGATGATGTGAATGTGGGTTCTCCTGATACATATAATGCTATGGCGAATCGCTATCCCTCCGACAACTTCAAGTATAATTACTCGCTTAACTGTACCGTCACTGTCACGACAGATAAAGTCAAAGAGGTGAAAGAATTGCTTTCCCGGCAAGGTGAGTTGCTTAAAGAAGGTGTGCCGTTCAGCAATACTTATATCAATTATCAGTACACGCTACTTAACGACATTAAGCCCGAAATGATAGCCGAGGCAACAAAGAATGCCCGCGAGGCCGCGGCTCAGTTTGCCAAGGATTCCGGTTCAAAAGTGGGTAAGATGAAGAGTGCGAACCAGGGCCAGTTCTCAATCGAAGATACTTCCAATCCTGCCGTTAAGAAAGTCAGAGTTGTGTCGACTATCGTTTATTATCTTCAGGACTAATCGCGTAATTAACGCGGAGTAATCGTAAAGGGATTGCGGTTTTATGAACTGCATCATAAATGTTATTTGTTTAACTTTTGTGGTGCAGTTCATAAATTTTATTACAGTGTGGTTCTATTAATACTATATCTACTTTAATTCTTCTATGTTAATCTTACGATACCCTGCTTTTTAAGTGAGTGTTGTTTGTGTGAAATTTAATTACTATCTTTGCTACGCATTTCGATGATGTATCGATATGCAGACATATAGAAAGTGTTTTCGCTGTGTCCTGACAAAGAAATCTGACAGTTTCATTTTGACCAATGGGGCAACGGACAACACTCATTCTTGTATAGGTAATGGTAGGCATGCTTTGGCATGCAGATACTCCATATCTATTCAAGTGTGGGGTATCGTATCGTTTATTTTGGTCAAGGTTTTGTCAGAACCTCTTTGTAGATAAACGAGAGTATCTCCACACTTTCTCTTTTTATTTGCCGTGTTGGAGATGGCGGCGGAAACTGGGTAATTTTACAATGAATCTGACAAACTTAATCGCCAAACGTCTATCCGATTCCAGACTCAAGAGCTGTATTAAATTTATTAAAGCATCGTTATTTCTTTCGGTGATATTTATGTCCGGTTGCGGTGGTAATGAGGATTATGAGATATATTCCTCAATCAAGGGATATGTTTTTGATTATGAGACAGGTATTCCATTAGAAAAAGCAACAATAACACTGTCTCCTACCGGGCAGACATTCTTAACAGATGAATCAGGCAATTTTATTTTTTTTAATCTTGATTCAAGACAATATACAATCATTGTCCAGAAAACAGGATATCAGGTCAATCGCAAGGTAATCAGTGCGGTAAGTGGAGAGACGGCAGATATTGCCATATCTCTTATTAAAATTCCCCAATAATAGTAAGTGAAATAATCCCCAAAATTAGACACAAAACTTTTGGGTTTAGTTCATAGACGATAATGTAGGTGAGTTAACTTGGAATCATCAAACATATTTATTAAAAATGTAAAATGTTAAAACTGTTTAATATGGAACGGTTGTATTTTTTTGCTGTCTCTCTGATAATGCTTTTAACCGGTTGTTCATCGGATTTAAAAGAAGAAGTTGTAACAGGCAGTATTGTAGGAAGTGTATCTGATCGCAGCACAGGAGAACCGATATCGACTGTGAATGTATTGCTAACTCCGGGTGGAAATTCAACCGTAACAGGCTCGGATGGTAGCTTTTCTTTTGAGAATCTTGTTCCAGGAGAGTATACTGTAGAGGTTGGTAAAGAAGGATATTCAGGAAATACAAAGAGTGTATTTGCCAGAGCAGGAGAAATCTCATCAGCGCATTTATTAATTGAAAGATTACCTGCTTCAATAACTTCAGACAAGACTCTTCTGGAGTTTGGGGATAAAGTCCAGACACTTTCATTTACCATAGTAAATAGAAGTTATGGAGATCTTGAATATATAGTTGAAACGGGAAAATGCGAATGGCTGTCATTAAAGCCTGAAAAGGGTATACTTAAATATGGAAAGACCGAAACGATAGTGGTGAATCTATTGAGAGATCAGCTTCCGATGGGAAGAAATGAAGCAGTGGTAGTGGTTCGTTCACTAAGTGGAGATGGTAACGTAGAGGTTAAGATTGTAGCTGTTAATGGGAAATCCACTGCAACGCTTAATACGCTGGAAACAACAGATATAACGTCTACAACAGCTGTGCTCAACGGAGAGATTGTAAATATAGGGGAGCCAAAATACAGTGAGCGAGGTTTTGTATATTCAGATAATTCCGAGCCTTCCATAAGTGATTGCATACAGAAATTATCATGTCCGGTAAATGATAATCTTAATTTTTCATGTAAGGTTGAAAATCTTGGAACCCTAAAAACGTATTATGCGAGGTCCTATTTAGTTCAAAACGGAACAGTAATATATGGAAATATAATATCTTTTTCCACCTCAAAACAGATAACGGAGGTAACCACATCATCCCCGACTGATGTCGGAGCCATGACGGCAACGCTTCATGGAACAGTTACTAAAGTAGGAGTTCCTGCTTTTACAGAAAAGGGTTTTTGTTATTCCAAATATAGTGAGACTCCGGATATTTCGGATAACAAGTGTCCGGTTCCCGGAGCCGTTGCAGGTAACTATTCTTTGGAATTGAACGGTCTGGAATACCCGTCAATATATTATGTGAGATCGTATGCAATTCAGGGGGGAGGTGTCGTATACGGTAATGTAGTGTCTTTTTCAACAGCAGGACAATCCGCAAATGTATCGACATCTGCCGTTACAGATATATTTGCTTCTACAGCAGTTTTTAACGGTATGATACAAAATGAGGGGAATCCTCCGTATACGGAACGGGGTTTCTGCTACTCCCGTAACGGCAAACCATCTATATCCACCAACAAAATCAGAGTAAGTGGATCAGGTAACGGTGCTTATTCCACTCAAGTCGGTAATCTGGATTATCCAGCAGATTATTCGGTATGCTCTTATGTAATTCAGGCAGGAGAGCCAGTATATGGTAATGTAGTTAATTTTTCTACGGTAGCAAAAAGTGCAAAAGTGAACACTTCTTCTGTAACAGATATAACAACAACATCAGCAACATTTAATGGTATAATTTCGGATTTAGGAATACCAATAGCAACGCGAAGGGGTTTCTGCTATAGCGCTTATTCCTCAAATCCGGTTATAAGTGACAATCATGTAGATGACTACGTAGTTAATACAACAAATTTTAAGAAGAATGTTACTGGGTTGTATCAAGGCACGGTTTATTATGTCAGGGCATATGCATTACAAGACAATCAATACATTTATGGAAATACGGTTAGTTTTACCACAAATAGAGAGCCTGCGGTTAGAACTGACAATCCGTCAGGCCTTAAAAAACAAGAAACCATGTTTGCGGTTAACTGGAGTGTTACATTCAATGGGGCTGTGCTTTCAGAAGGATTACCGGCTTATGGAACCAAAGGGTTTGTATATGGTAAATCCAGTAATCCGGATACATCAAATGGTTCGGTCTTAACTGTATCCGGTTCCGGTACAGGTAAATTTTCAGGAACGGTTTCTAATTTGCAAGATATGCAGACATACTATGTGCGAGCGTTTGTAAAGGTCGGGAATAAATATTATTACGGAGAGAGTAAGAGTTTTATGACGTTTTAATCAATATTTTAATTAATAAGTGAATTATGAAAAAAATTATTTCTTTATTTATGATGCTGGCTATGACGTTCATAGCGGCACCGATGGAAATTTACGGACAGGCAACCAAGTCAGACATCAAGGCGGCTAAATCCAAGGCAAAGGATCTCAAGAAAAAAGGTTGGGAAACGGAAGGTGCCACATCTCTTGAAAATGGATTGATAAAAATTGCCGAAAAAGAAGCTGCAGGATATACCCCATTGATAGGTACTGCGTTAGGCTCAAAAAAAGCAAATGTAGCCAAAAGCAAGGCTCGGAATAATGCGATTAACGAGTTTGCTGAATATGGTAAATCAATTATCAAAGCGCGTATTAATACAAAAGTGGACGATATAGACGGAGAGGAAGTAGACAATCTTGTTTCTGGTTACGAAAGAATGGTTGTGCGAGAACTTGATAATATAATACCTCTTCCTTCTTTAATTCTACGAAGAGAAACAAACGGAGGATATGATTATCAGTGCTATTATATGATCAATGAGCAAACGCTTCGTAAAACACAGCGGAAAGTAATCGAACAGGCTATGGAGGAGGCTGGTTTGGCAGCGAGATATGGTGATTCTATATCAGATTTTATCAATGCAGGATTTAATGAAAAGTAGACTGTTAGCAGCATTAGCAGTTTTAGCTGTGGCTTTTATGGCTAATTCTGCCGATCGTTCGGATAGGATAAAACCCCGATGGATGCATTCTCTTCCGGATCCAAGTAATTCAACATTTTTTTACATCACAGAAACAGCGATTGCTCCGACTCTTTCGGATGCCCGTAAGGAATGTTTCTCTTCACTCTTGCAGAATGCAGGTTTTGAAAAGGGAGTTTCTGTTAAATCTGACTATAATACTGCGGAGTCTGAACATTCATTGGTAGTTGACGGACAGTCCAATGATGTGACAGAGTCCTATTTTTCAGTAAATAGTACGATTAAAGGAAAAGAGGTGAAGTTACAGGGTGTCAAGATTGATGAATACTGGGAACGTAGAGAGGATGGGAAAGTATATCTGACTACATTGTTTGCGAGATCTCAGGTAGATATGACACCCCGGTTTGATAAAATTGTTACCACTGCTAAATATGGGGTTCATGGTCTTTGGCGGTCTGCTATTGTGCCAGGCTGGGGACAACTCTATAAAGGATCTACCCTGAAAGGAGGGCTGATTATGGGCGGAACCGCCGCTGTGATTGGGGCAACGATTTATATGGACTGCATGAGATCGGATTATGCAAGGAAAATACTTAAAACGCACATCGCTGAAAACAAACGAACCTATGCTACGCGAAGGGATAATTTTACAACTGGAAGAAATATTTGTCTTGGTGTCTTGGGTGCTCTCTATGTATATAATATTATAGATGCTATCGTTGCTCCCGGTGCACGGAGAATAGTAACTGATTCCAGATCAAAAGCCAGCTATTCTTATAGTATTGTTCCTGCTCTTTTGGAAGATTGTTCGCCAGGATTGGCTATGCAGGTAAGTTTTTGATAATATGAAAATTACAAAGCTTTTTGTTACGACAGTGGCGTTTGTTACCACTGTCGTTTCTGTAAATGGAACATTTATTGGCCGGGATGATGAAGTAGATTCCATAGTGTGTGAATATAGAAAAGCCATATTGGAATTAGAGTTGTATAAAAAGAAAGCTACAAAAGTATTCGATGACTACCGTGTGAAAGTTAATGAAGATTTTGCAGAAGCATTAAAGGAAGCGTGGGAAATATTCCCGACAAAAAGAACTCGTCCGATTCGCATATCTCCCCTTGAACCTGTAATTATTGATAATGTGAAAGATTCGACAGTCTATAAAACTTCGGCTTCTGGTTCTGGGAATGATTCGATGCTTCTTGATAAAAGTGGAGAATCTACTTTTGCTGAAGACGTATATTTACATGATGATAAGGAAAACACTTATGAATTGTTTTTTTATGGCACACCTGTTAGTGTTTCTAAATGTTTCAAATTGTCGTATAGTTTAAAACAAAACGATCCGGTAAATGTAGGAGAGTTCTGGAAAAGCCTGGGTGACAACGGATATCTATTGTCGATTGTTGACGAGTGCCAGAATCTTAAGAAGATACTTAATGTCGGAGACTGGGGATATTACCGGCTTGTCTCTATGGTTGCCGATAAAATATCCGGAAATGTGGATTCTGATACATCCCGCGTAATTAGCATGTTTATTCTGGCAAATTCCGGATATGTGATACGTATAGGGCAAGCGGATGGAAGATTGCAATTGTTGTTGCCTGTAGCAAATGATATACCAAATTGGTCATATGTGGAAATCAATGGATTAAGATATTATGTTGTGAATTCCAGAATGCTAAAGAAGGACCTGCGGGTATTTAGACAGGACTTCCCGGGGAATAGAATATTAACTCTAAATTTCAAATGTCTTCCTTGTCTCAATGGCTCGGAATGCAGTTCGAAAATTGAATTAAAGGGTCAGCTCACTAGCATGTTGACTTTAGAGGTAAATAAGAATATTATAAATTATCTTAATGATATTCCAGTAGTAAATGATTTGGATATGTATGCGGAATATGGTTTAAGTGATGGATTAAAAGCTCAACTTTATCCGGCTTTGCGATTATTAATATCAGGAAAAGATGATCGTGTGGCTACGAATATGCTTTTGGAATTTGTGCAAAGGTCATTTAAATATAAATCAGATAATGAGCAATTCGGATATGAGCGTCCGCTGTTTGCTGATGAGTCTTTCTTCTACCCCTATAATGATTGTGAGGATCGGTCAATCCTGTTTGCGGTATTGGTGAAAGATCTTCTGCATCATGAAGTGGTTCTTCTTGATTATCCGAATCATGTAGCGACAGCAGTATGTCTGCCTGTGTCTGAAACCGATTCTGGCGATAAGATATGGTATTCGGACAAAGAATACATAATATGTGATCCTACATATATAGGTTCTGTGTCCGGACAATGTATGCCCGAGTATAAAAATGTGTCACCGACTGTAATAAGAATTCAATAGAAAGATAGCTAACGCGGAGTAATCGTAAAGGTAAGGGTGCCACGAGTTTCGCCGGCACCTTTTTTTTCGGACCAGCGGGCCTGGCGTGCGGCACGTTCGCATGCAGAACGGATCGAGGCGGAGGCGGCGCCGGAGGCGGAGGCGGAAATTACTTTGCCGTCAGCATCTATAACAACCGATACTTTCACTGTCGTCTTGTGACGCAATGTCACATCGGGTTTGGGACAACCTTTGAATGTTCTGCCGGAGGCATTCCCGACAATCCCGATTCCCGTGTCGCCGGCTCCATCGGAGCCCGCGCTGCCCTGCGGATTGCCGTTACGTCCTACAAATCCTTTTGCCATCGCTGATGTGACGCGTTGTCGCTCCTCTTCCGTGGCGGAAGGCTCTGTTGTCTTGACCGGACTTTCCTTTTTAGTGGAGACAAGCTTTGAGACAGGAGGAGCTGGTTTCGTGTTTTTACCGGGCTCTACAATTTTATTATTGTCTTTGGGAGCCGGTTCTGGTTCGCCCTGAAACGCTTTGGCCGGGGCATCATTGTTTACCGCGTTTTCTTCTCCAAGATCTTTGAGGATTTCCGGTTCAAGAAATGTCTCCTCTTCAGCCATCAGCTCCGGGGTGGAGTCTTTTGCCGGTTCCATGGGAGCATTGTACGATATGCCGGAGAAAAGAAGGAACAGCAGAAGTAACAGCATTACAAAAAATGTAATGGCTGCGGCTATTGCGGAATCTTTTTTGTTCTGCGGGTTGCTCATGGCTATAATGGCTGGGTGGTTGTGTCCGGTGACTTGGCATGGGTGGCAAGTACCATCTTTATTTTATTTTTAGCAGCCATGTCAAGAATATTCACCACATGTCCGTAATTTACCACGCTGTCTGCGTAGAGGGCAACAGCGCGAGTCGAATCCGAAGCCTGAATCTTTGCAAGGCGTGCTGAAAGATCAGAGAGTTCAACTTCCACCGGTGCTGAAAGCAGATGTGTGGAATCATTGCGGTCTTCAACGATATATATCTTCTCGTCTGCATCCACATAGACCTCTGTTACCGGTTTAAGGGATGTCTGTTCGCTACTTTCGGGGAGATTGACATCTATGGCCGCCGGAAAGATTATTGTAGATGTCACCATGAAGAAGATGAGCAGAAGAAAGATAACATCTGTCATCGAAGACATGGAGAATGTCTCAAGTGATTGAAAATTTTTTTTCAGTGCCATACGGATCAGACTGGTTCGTTAAGAAGATCCATGAATTCCATAGTTTTTGTCTCAAGAGAATTCATTACTCTGTTCACGCGGGCTACAAGGTAGTTGTATGCGAAGAGAGCGATGATGCCAACCACAAGGCCGGC
This sequence comes from uncultured Muribaculaceae bacterium, assembly GCA_948788915.1. Classification (GTDB taxonomy): domain Bacteria; phylum Bacteroidota; class Bacteroidia; order Bacteroidales; family Muribaculaceae; genus Lepagella. Next base: position 27,168 of record CAQFOZ010000028.1, read on the forward strand.
TACTGTTGTGACAAGTGCCTGGTATATACCGCTGGAAAGCACGGTTATGTTTGCAGAGGTCCCTGCGCTTGCCAGAGAGAAAAACGCCTGTATCATGCCGACAACGGTGCCAAGGAAACCAAGCATTGGGGCACCGGCAGCTGTAGTGGAAAGAATAGGAAAGCCCTTTCCAAGGTTGGCAACTTCAATATTTCCGGTGTTCTCGATGGCAACAAGCACATCGTTCATGGGTCTGCCTATCCGTGACAAGCCTTTCTGTATGAGTCTGGAATAGGGAGTGTCGGTGCGTTTGCATAAATTGAATGCCGATTGTATGTCCCCCTCATGGACATAGTCGCGGATGCGGTCCATAAAGGTTTTGTCTTCTTTGCAAGCGCGATTTATAGCCAGAATGCGCTCGGTGAAGACATAGACAGTTAGTATCAGGAGTAATGCGAGGGGGATCATTATATATCCGCCATCCATAATCAGAGACCAGAAAGAAAGGGTTTGTTGGGTCATGAGCTGTTATATTATCTTTGTTAATTATATTTTATTACTAAAGTAGAAAAATTACCTGCGTCTCAGCAAAGGCATTCCAGATATTTTCGGATTGTCTTTTCAATCCCGAGATACAAGGCGTCTGAGATAAGTGCGTGGCCTATGCTCACTTCGTCAAGCAAGGGCATCTGTTTGTGAAAATATTCAAGATTCTGTAGATTGAGATCGTGACCGGCATTAAGACCAATGCCACATTTTTTTGCCTCTCTTGCCGCTTCAACGAATGGGGTGACAGCAGTCTCAGGGTTCTGCGGGAACATGTCGGCATAGGGCTTTGTGTACAGCTCTACACGGTCCGTGCCGATATTGGCCGCCGCACGTACCTGCAACGGGTCTGCGTCAACAAACAGAGAGACACGTATGCCTGCCAGACGGAGACGTTGAATGATATTTGAAAGAAATTCCGCGTTTCCGGATACATCCCAGCCTGCGTTGGACGTAAGCTGATCCGGAGAATCTGGAACAAGAGTGACTTGTGTCGGTTTTGTGCTGATCACAAGTTTCATAAAATCCTCGGAAGGATATCCCTCAATGTTATATTCGGTTGTGATGATATCTTTCAGAAGCATTACATCCTTATGGGTGATGTGCCGTTCATCGGGGCGAGGGTGGACTGTTATGCCCTGGGCTCCGAATGCTTCACAGTCGGCAGCGAATTTCTCCACATCCGGATTGTTTTCACCGCGTGCGTTACGCAGAGTGGCTACCTTGTTTATATTAACGCTTAAACGTGTCATCAGTCAGATTTTATTCTTTGGCATATTATTTGTTACTTTTTATTTGTAACTTTGCGAAAAGAGCAAAGTTTTCAAATAAGTATGACTCGTAAATTAGTTAATGCATATTTTTGTGTATTTCCGAGGGATTTATGAGAGCTCAGGAAGGAGCAATGCGGGCATTGTGACTGAGTGAACTCGCTTAAATCACCGGAAAGACACTAAAAGATGCGTTGACTAATCAATACATTAAATAATTTCGATGTCATACTTTAGATAACAAAACAGATTGAGCTTTGTTAAAATAATATAACCTGATTACAAAATTAGGAAAAATTTTTGATTAAACAGGATGAAAACAGCAAAAGAGATAATGACAACGGCAGATGCCGTGCAGATAAAGGAGGCTTCCCGTGAGATAGATGGAGGCATGCCTTTGGTGGATGTCTTGCCTCTGTTGCTGGACTCTCCGGATGGACGCCTCGGAGTCAGGGACGGAGGACGGCATATTGGCGAGATAGATGGCTTGTCGATGCTGCGCGGATTGGGAAGTCTGATCAGTCCCAGAGATGACAGCAGTGTGGTGACATTATTGTGCAGCCCCGGGGATTACAGTGCATCAAGGATAGCTATGGCTGTGGAGGATACTGACACCCATCTTGTGGATTTGTGGACATCGCCGGCTGAAAGCGGTATGGTGGAAGTGAATCTGCGTGTGAGACGCGATGATCCGAGTGCGGTCGTGCACAGTCTGGAAAGATATGGTTATGAAGTAGCTTCTGCATGCGGCAGAAGTTATCGGGATGCTGAAACTACAGCGTTGCGCATTCTTGAGCTAAACACACTTTTAAGTGTATGACAAAAATGTCCTAGCCGTAATGAACAGGATCGCGATATATGGCAACAGACACCAGGATGAATATCTTGATGAATTGCAATGTTTTTTTCAGAAGCTTGATTCCAGAGGATGCGAAGTCTGGATAAAAGATCATTTTTTTACATATCTTAAAAGCCGCAATCTACAGTTTTCAGATAATGTCCGAATCATAACTGATATACCTGAAGAGGTGGAATGTGTGATAAGCATAGGTGGTGATGGAACATTTTTGCGGGCCGCTGAATGGGTAGGAAACAGGGGTGTGCCGATATTGGGCATTAATACGGGACATCTGGGCTTTCTTGCGAGCTATTCATTAGGAGAAGTTGATGAACTTGTAGATGTGATTATTAATGATCTGGGAAAGCGTGAAAGTCGTATTCTTCTTACGGTGAAGTGCGATGCGATGCCCGAAGGCTTTCTGCCTTATGCCCTTAATGAAGTCGTTGTCCAGAGAGGGGAAAACGCTTCAATGGTGTGTGTGCATGCCGAAATTGACGGGCATTTTCTTGCCGATTATCTTGCCGATGGACTTGTGGTGTCTACTCCTACTGGCAGTACTGCATACAATCTTTCCATCGGAGGCCCGATTCTGCAGCCTACGCTACAGTGTTTTGTAATAAGCCCTATAGCTCCCCACTCGCTGACAATGCGGCCTCTGGTTGTTTCATCCGAGTCGTCATTGAAATTCCGGCCCGAATCACGAGGTAAAACAATTCGCGTGAGTCTTGACGGGCGTGACTTTGCCGTAGACAGTGGAGCACATGATGTGATAGTGACAAAAGCTCCCTATTCAATTACTGTGTTACGTCGCCCGTCTTCCAATTTCTCAGAACTTTTACGCAATAAATTATTCTGGGGCAAGTAGAACAGAATTTATAACTAAATAAAATCAGGCTCCAATCTTGTTGAAGATTGAAGCCTGTAATATTTTTAGCGTGCCGGATATTATTTACCGCCTGCGGGCAACTGGTTTACAGGAGCCGGGGCTGCGGAGTTGGGAGCCGGAGCTGCATTCTGGATGCTTGACACGTTTGTCGGAGTTTTTACTGAGAAAGATGCGCAAATGCTTAGGAGGCATATGAAGATTGCCAAAGTCCATGTAGCTTTCTCGATAAAGTCTGTGGTTTTGCGATAACCTAAGTATTGGTTCCCGCTTGAATAGTCGGAAGCAAGGCCTCCACCTTTGGTTTTCTGAATGAGCACTGCACCGATAAGAAGCAAAGATGCAATTACGATAAGAAT